>NZ_JAMQHY010000070.1:0-11785 GCF_023845705.1 Clostridium sp. ZBS15 | reverse complement strand
ATAGTTATAACAACTATCTCCTTTTTAGTATATAAAAATATATTAAAGTGATGTTTAAATAAGAGATAAAGTTTTTTTATAACTTTAAGATAGTCTTATATATTTAATATATCGTTGTATTGTTATATTTGTATCAAGTGTAAGAAATTTTATAAGATTTTTTTATTGTTAAAGTAAAAATTTTGAGACGACTTATTAAAGTACAGTATTAGTTATTTTTAACTAATACTGTACTTTCTTTAATTTAAATCTTTATAATTTCAACTAATAAAGATTAAGAAATAGTTATGTTTAAAGATGTATTGAAATTAAGATAAAAAAGTGAGAGGCATTGAATTAGAAGTATTTTGAATTTGAGATTATAGGTATCAATCATTTGTTTTTAAAGAAAACGTTTAGAATAACTTTGTTCTTCTAAATTAGTAAACTATATTATATTAATAATTTACAAAATACTATAAATAAACATAAAAAATGAAATTTAATTTTTAAAATAAACAAGAAAAATTGAAATATAAGTAGTTTTATGAGATTTAAGCAATGATGAAAATTAATGAATTGTATTCAAAAATTTGGTAAAATAACAATTGATAACTTTGATAAATTACTAAATATAGTAAAAAATATAATAAATGGATAGAAGGTAAATGGAGGGGATAACTTGAGTAATGCTGATACTAAGAAGATAGATTATGAATTAGATACTGAACCCAAAGAAATTATATTAGAAGAAACAGATGAAATACTAAAAGATCCAGAAAAAGATATAACTAAAGCTGCTAAAAAAATAAGTTCGTCTAAAAAATCAAATCGAACTACTAATAAAAAAGCCTCAAGTATAAAAGCAGAAACAAATTCAAGCAATAATAACAGTGAAAATAAAGAAGTAAAAAGTAGTACTAAAAAGTCAAATTCTTATGAACTAAATGAAACGAATATTAAAAAATTTCATGAAGGGAAAAACTATGAATCTTATAAGATTCTAGGCGCTCATATAAAAACAGAAAAAAGAAAAAAAGGAGTAAGGTTTACTACTTGGGCTCCCAATGCAAAAGAGGCTTATTTAGTTGGAGATTTTAATGATTTTAAAATAGATGAAAATTATAAACTTGAAAAATTAGATGAAAATGGATTGTGGAGCGTATTTTTACCACATATAAATGATGGTAGTAAATATAAATACTGCTTTATAGATGAATTAGGAAATCAATCAGATTTTAAATCCGATCCATATGCAATACAAAGTGAACTTAGACCTAATACTGCATCAATAGTATGTGAATTAGATACGTTTAAATGGAATGATAAGAAATGGATTAATAGAAGAAACAAATTAAATATATATGAAATGCCAATGAATATATACGAAATGCATCTAGGCTCATGGAAAAGAAATGAAGATGGAGAATTTTTAACATATGAGCAGTTAAGTGAAGAGCTGCCAAAGTATCTAAAAGATATGGGTTATACTTACGTTGAATTGATGCCACTTGGAGAACATCCATTAGATGCTTCTTGGGGATATCAAGGAACGGGATATTATTCTCCAACAAGTAGATATGGTGATTTAAATGGTTTAAAAATGCTTATAGAAAAATTACATGATGAAGAAATAGGTGTAATAATTGATTGGGTTCCAGGTCATTTTTGTAAGGATTCTCATGGATTATATAAATTTGATGGAACTACAACATATGAGTATAGCGAAGAATGGAGATCAGAAAATTGTGGTTGGGGAACTTGTAATTTTGATTTAGGAAAACCAGAAGTTCGTAGTTACTTAATATCAAATGCTCTGTATTGGATAAGAGAATTTCACATAGATGGAATTAGAGTTGATGCTGTATCAAGTATTCTTTACTTAGATTATGGTAAAGAAGAAGGTGAATGGGAGCCTAATCAATTTGGAGGAAATGCAAATTTAGAAGGTATAGAGTTTTTAAAACAATTAAACAAGGCTGTTAAAGCGGAAGATTCTAATATATTAATGATTGCAGAAGAATCAACATCATGGCCTAATGTTAGTAAATCTAATAATGGAGAATCATTAGGATTTAATTTTAAATGGAATATGGGATGGATGAACGATACTTTAGAATATATAAAAGTAGATCCTATATATAGAAAATTCAACCATGATAAAGTAACTTTTTCAATGATGTACAATTATTCAGAGAATTTTATATTACCAATATCACATGATGAAGTAGTACATGGTAAAAAATCATTGGTTGATAAAATGTGGGGAGATTATTGGAATAAGTTTTCTGGCTTAAGATTGTTTGCATCTTATATGATGGGACACCCAGGTAAAAAGTTATTATTTATGGGATGTGAATTTGGACAATTTATAGAGTGGAGAGAATATGAAGAATTAGAGTGGTTTTTAATAGATAAATATGATATGCATAGACAAACACAAGTTTTCTTTAAAGATTTAAATCATTTTTATATAGATAATAAAGCACTTTGGGAATTAGATCATGATGAAAAAGGTTTTACCTGGATTGATGCAGATAACAATTCTCAAAGTATACTTGAGTTTATAAGAAGAAGTAAAGATGACAATGATACTTTAATTTTTATTAGTAATTTTACTCCAATTGTATATTATGACTATAAAATTGGAGTTCCATTTTTAGGTGAATATGAAGAAGTATTTAATACAGATGATAGTAAGTATGGTGGTTCAGGACAAGTTATGGGTGAAACATTAATATCAGAAAAATTGGAATATCATAATCAACCATATTCATTACAAATTAAAGTACCTCCTATGGCAACATTAGTGCTAAAAATAAAATCTATATATAAAGATGTTGAAGAAAAAACTTTTATGAAGAAAGTGACTGAAATAGCAGAGATAGATAGAGATCAGTTATTAGATAAAATTGAGGATATAAAATAATTAGATATTTATGAAGATTGTGTTAGTTTGTTATTAAAAATAGATGAGTATTTTTCAAAGGATAGTGTAAAGTACGCTATGAAAAAAATAATAGAAATAATTAAATAATCAATATAAGTTAAGAATTTAGGGGGAAGAAGTATGAGAGTTTTATTTGTAGCATCAGAAGCACATCCGTTTATAAAAAGTGGGGGGTTAGGTGATGTAGCTGGAGCGTTACCTAAGGAATTAGCAAGAAAAGGTGTAGATGTTAGAGTTGTTATACCTAAATATAGAGAAATAAACAATGAACTAAAAAATAAACTCAGATTTAATAAGTGGTTTAACGTAGATGTTGGATGGCGCAATCAATATTGTGGAATATTAGAGTATGAATATGATGGCGTAATTTATTATTTTGTGGATAATGAATACTATTTTTCTAGAGGTGGAATGTATGGTCATTATGATGATGCTGAAAGATTTGCATTTTTTGATAGAGCAGTACTAGACATGATAAAACAATTGGATTGGAAACCAAATGTAATTCATTGTAATGATTGGCAAACTGGGATGATACCAGTTTTATTGAAATTGGAATATATGAGAAAAGATATGTTTTATTGGGATATAAAATCAGTATTTTCAATTCACAATATAGCTTTTCAAGGAGTGTTTGATCCAGTTATATTACCAGAACTGTTTGGATATGATTATGAACAGTATACAAATACTAATTTGAAATTTGATGATGGTGTAGGATTTATGAAGGGTGCTATAAATTACTCAGATATGATAACAACTGTTAGCTACAGCTACGCAGAAGAAATAAAAACTCCAGAGTTTGGAGAAAGACTAGATTGGCTATTAAGAGAAAAATCTTATATGTTAAGAGGAATATTAAATGGAATAGATTATGATGAATTTAATCCTAAAAATGATAGTTTAATAAATAAAAATTATGATGTAAATAATATAAATGATAAATATGAAAATAAAAGAAATTTACAATCAGAACTAGGGTTAAGTGTTAATGAAAATATACCTATGATTTCAATGGTAACAAGATTAACAAGTCAAAAAGGTTTAGATTTATTAGTGAATATTTCAGAGAGATTATTACAAAATGATATTCAATTAGTTATTGTTGGAACTGGAGATAAACATTATGAAGATCATTTTAAATGGTTAGATTATAAATATGGAAATAAGGTCTCAGCAAATATTAGATTTGACAATAATTTGGCTCATAAAGTATATGCTGCATCAGATATGTTTTTAATGCCATCATTATTTGAACCTTGTGGCTTGGGACAACTCATAGCTCTTAGATACGGAAGTATACCAATAGTAAGAGAAACTGGCGGCTTGAAAGATACAATTAGAGCTTACAATGAGTATACAGGTGAAGGAAATGGATTTAGTTTTTATAATTACAACGCAGATGAATTACTCCATATAATAGAGTACGCTTTAAAGATTTATTATGATAAAAACAAGTGGTCAAACCTTGTGAAAAATGCTATGAATTCTAATAATAGTTGGAGCAAGTCAGCAGATGAATATTTAAATATGTACAAAGAATTAAGCTATAGATAATCTAATAATTTTTCTAAAGGAGGGGTAATGATGATAGAAATGGATAAAAAAGCATTCAAAAAAGCATATGTAAACAAATTCTTAGAAATGCACGGAATAGAACTAAAGGAAGGAACGAACCAACAAAAATACGAAGCTTTAGGAAGTTTGGTAAGAGATTATGTAACTAGGACATGGCTTAAAACAAACAAAAAATATAATAAAACAGGTGAAAAACAAGTTTATTATTTTTCAATGGAATTTTTACTTGGAAGATTGTTGGGTAATTCTTTATTAAATATTGGAATAAGAGATATTTGTAAAGAAGCTTTAGAAGAACTTAATATAAATTTGAAAGACTTAGAAAATCTAGAGGAAGATCAAGGACTTGGTAATGGAGGATTAGGAAGACTTGCTGCATGTTTCTTAGATTCAATGGCATCATTAAACATGCCTGGTCATGGATGTGGAATTAGATATAAATACGGTTTCTTTGAACAAAAAATTATTGATGGAAAGCAAGTTGAAGTATCTGATAATTGGTTAAAAGAAGGCAATGTATGGGAAAAAAGAAAAACTAATAAATCTGAAATTGTTAAATTTGGTGGAGAAATTAAAGTAGAAGAACGTAATGGAAGGTTAAATTTCGTACATGTAAATTATGAACCAATCTTGGCAATACCTTATGATACACCAGTTGTTGGATATAAAAACGATATAGTTAATACCTTAAGACTTTGGAGCGCAGAAGCATTATCAAATGAATTTGATTTTTCTTCATTCAATAGAGGTGATTTTTTACAGGCTATTCAATATAAGAATTCAGTTGAAGCTATATCACAGGTTCTTTATCCAGAAGATTCATTTTATGAAGGAAAGATTCTTAGATTAAAACAACAATATTTCTTTGTTTCCGCTGGTATACAAAGTATAATAAGACATTTTAAAAAGCATGGGGGAGAGATACCGGAATTTGCAGAAAAAATAGCTATTCATATAAATGATACTCACCCAACACTTGCTATACCAGAACTTATGAGAATATTGTTAGATGAAGAAGAATTAACTTGGGATGATGCATGGAGAATAACTGAAAATACAATATCTTATACGAATCATACTATTTTATCAGAGGCTTTAGAGAAATGGCCTGTAGATATGTTTAAAAAATTGCTTCCTAGAATATTTATGATAGTTGAAGAAATAAACAGAAGATATTGTGAAGAGCTAAAAGTTAAATTTTCTGGACAAGAAAATAAAATATCAAAGATGGCTATAATCGGAGAAGGACAAATAAGAATGGCTCATCTTGCTATAGTAGGCAGTCACAGTATTAATGGGGTAGCAAAACTTCATACTGAAATATTAAAGAAAAAGGAAATGAAAGATTTTTACTATTTGTATCCTAATAAATTTAATAATAAAACAAATGGTATAACTCATAGAAGATGGTTATTAAAATGTAATCCTAATTTAACAAAGTTACTTTCAGACACCATAGGTGATGGGTTCATAAAACATCCACTAGATTTAGAAAACTTTCAAAAACATTTAGATGATAAGAGTGTTTTAGATGAGCTAGGAAAGATAAAGCTCGAAAATAAGAAAAAACTTGCAAAGACAATATTAGACAATGAAGGCATTATAGTTGATCCTAATTCTATATTTGACGTTCAAGTAAAGAGAATACATGCATATAAAAGACAAACTTTAAATTGTTTAAGAATAATGGACTTATATAATAAATTACTTGATAATCCTAATTTAGATATTTACCCAAGAACATTTATATTTGGTGGAAAGGCTGCACCAGGGTATTATTTAGCAAAAAATATTATTGAGTTTATAAATAATATTGCAAATAAAGTTAATAATGATCCAAGAGTTAATAAGAAAATGAAAGTAGTATTTATGGAAAATTATGATGTATCTTTAGCTGAAGAGATTGTTCCAGGAGCAGATGTAAGTGAACAAATTTCAACAACAACTAAAGAAGCTTCAGGAACTTCAAATATGAAATTTATGATGAATGGAGCTATTACAGTAGCGACACTTGATGGGGCCAATATAGAAATTAAAGATGAAGTTGGAGAAGACAATATCGTTATTTTTGGATTAGAGGCAGATGAAGTCTTAAGTTACTATAAAAATGGAGGGTATAGTTCATTAGAAATGTATAATAATGACTCAAGAATTAAGAATGTTATTAATGATTTAACTAATGGAAAATATCATAATGACAAGCAAAGATTCAAAACTTTATATCAAAATTTAATAAATTATAATGATGAATTCTTTGTATTAAAAGATTTTGATTCTTATTTAAAAGCACAGGATAAAATAGATACGCTTTATAGAGATAAAAATATGTGGAATAAGATATGTGGAATAAACATATCACACTCAGGAATATTTTCATCTGATAGAACTATTGAACAATATGCAACTGGAATATGGGGATCTGAAGTTATTTATAAGAACTTAGGCATATAAAAATAAATAACAAGTTAAAGATATGACGGATATTTTATGAAATACAATGACTTGGGTTCTGCGAATAGTTGTGATATTAGCAGATTCCAATGAAGAAATAGCTCATGAAATAAACTAACATAATGACTAGCTATTTATTTAATGCCTTATAGGAAGGACTAATTTATGGATGAAATAAAAGTGATATACAATTCTAGAGATAAGAATTTCAAGAAGCCTTTCGGGGCAGTTGAAATTGGTCAAATTATAAAATTATCGATTATAGTTAATAAAGATTTATTAGTAGCTCTTGAATTAACTGATTTCAATAATGAGAATAGCTTATTAGAAATGCAAAAAGAATATTTAAATGATGGAAATTATAAATACTCAGTAGAAATAGATACATCTAATAAATCAGGACTACTAAGATATTATTTTATTTTAATAGATGGTTATAAGAGAATTTATTATGGAAATAATGATGAAAAATTAGGCGGAGAAGGACAAGTATATAATAATGATCCTTTGCCATATGAAGTAACTGTATATGAAAAAATTGAAGTACCAAAATGGTATAAAGATGGTGTTATATATCAGATATTTGTTGATAGATTTTGTAATGGAAATGAAGATAACAGCATAAATAAACCAAAGAAAAATTCTTTTTTATATGCTACATGGGATGATGATCCAATGTATATAAAAGATAATATGGGAAGAATTTTGAGATGGGATTTTTATGGTGGAAATTTAAAGGGAATAATAAAAAAGTTAGATTATATAAAATCTTTAGGTGCTAATATCATATATCTAAGTCCAATATTTAAATCTTCTAGTTGTCACAAATACGATGTTGGTGATTATGAAATTATAGATGAAATGTTTGGAACTAACGAAGAATTTTCAAAATTATGTAATATAGCACAAAGTAAAGGAATAAGAATTATATTAGACGGAGTATTCAGCAATACTGGATCTGATAGTAGATATTTTAATAAGTATGGAAATTATGATGAAGTTGGTGCATATCAATCTCCTAATTCAAAGTATTACAATTGGTATAAATTCATAACTTATCCTTATCAATATGAATCTTGGTGGGGAATAGATAATAGACCTAATGTAAATGAACTTGAAGAGAGTTATCTAGATTATATGGTAAATAAAAAGGGATCTATAATTGAAAAATGGATGAATTTAGGTGCAAGTGGGTGGAGATTAAACGTTGCTGATGAATTATCAGATAAATTTATAGAGATTTTTAAAAAAAGAATGAAAGAAATTAATAATGATAGTGTGCTTATAGGAGAAGTTTGGGAGGATGCTTCTAATAAAATAAGTTATTCAAAACGAAGAAAATATTTGTTTGGCAAAGAATTAGATTCAGTCACTAATTATCCGTTAAGAGAATATTTAATAAATTTTGTTAAAGGGTATATAACTTCTGAGAAACTAAAAAAAAGAATAATGTCTTTATATGAGAATTATCCAAGAGAAATTTTTAATTCTAATATGAATGTTATAGGTACACATGATACTGAAAGAATTTTAACAATATTAGATGGAAATTTATATTTACTTAAATTAATAATAGTTTTTCAAATGACATTACCAGGGGTACCGGTAATTTATTATGGAGATGAAGCGGGGTTAAGGGGTGGAAAAGATCCTGAAAACAGAAAGGCTTATCCATGGAATAATGAAAATCAAGAGATATTAAAATTTTACTCTAAGATAATAAATATAAGAAAAAAAGAAGAAGTTTTAAGAAAAGGTAATTTAAATATATTTGATATGGATGTGAACATATGTGTATTAAAAAGAACATATGAAGGAAAAAACATAATAGTAGTATTAAATAATTCAGGATTGCATAAAAACTTAAATAAATTTGAATTTGAAGGTGTATATAGCGAATTATTTAGTAATAAAACTATAGATTTTGATAAGGCTGATATCAACTTATCACCATATAATTTTTTAATATTATCTAAATAAATATGTAAATAAATATGTAAATAAATATGTAAATAAAAATGGATATTTTGTTTAAAGAAGATTTATAAGAGTTATGTCGTGAATATATGATAATTTAAGGGGAAAAAGAGAGGAGATATTTATGGGAAATACGGAAATTGTGGCTATGATATTAGCAGGGGGCCAAGGTTCAAGATTAGGAGTATTGACCAAGAAGTTAGCTAAACCAGCAGTGCCATTTGGAGGAAAGTATAGAATAATTGATTTTCCTTTGAGTAATTGTGCAAATTCAGGGATTTATACAGTGGGAGTTTTGACACAATATAAGCCTTTAGAATTAAATGCACACATAGGAATAGGGCTACCTTGGGATTTAGATAGAAAAGATGGTGGCGTAAGCATATTACCACCATACCAAGAAGAAAAGGGTGGAAATTGGTATAAAGGAACAGCAAATGCAATTTATCAAAATATAGAATTTGTTGACAGATATGATCCAGAGTATGTACTTATACTATCAGGTGATCATATATATAAAATGAATTATACAAAGATGTTAGAATTCCATAAGGAAAAGAATGCAGATGCCACTATTGGAGTAATTGAAGTTCCAGTAAATGAAGCTAGTCGTTTTGGAATAATGAACACTAGAGATGATATGTCCATATATGAATTTGAGGAAAAACCTAAAATACCTAAAAGTAATTTAGCATCTATGGGTATATATATATTTAATTGGAAAACATTAAAGAAATATTTAAGAAATGATGAAGCTAATAAAGGTTCAAGTAATGACTTTGGTAAAGATATAATACCATCAATGCTAAATGATGGTGGCAAAATGGTTGCTTATCCATTTGAAGGATATTGGAAAGACGTTGGAACTATTGAAAGCCTTTGGCAAGCAAATATGGACTTGTTAAAGCCTGACAATAAACTTAATTTACATGATCAGGATTGGAGAATATATTCAACAAATCCAGTAAGACCAGCACAATATATTGGCGAAAATGCTAAGGTTACTAATTCACTTATAGTTGAAGGATGCACTGTTAATGGAACGGTACAAAATTCAGTTTTATTCCAAGGTGTACAAGTTGGTAAAAATACAATAATAAAAGACTCTGTTATTATGACAAACGCTAAAATTGGAGATAATGTAATAATTGAAAAAGCTATAATTGGAAATGATGCTGTGATAAGAAAAGACTGTGTAATAGGCACAGGTGATGAAATTGAAATTGTTGCTGCCAAAGAAGAGGTAAAAATGGGTAGTATCATGAAAAATAGCAAGGCGGTATAAGGAAAGTTGAGGGAAAAAGAGATGAATGATTGTGTTGGAATAATAAATTTAGACGAAAACGAAACAAAAATGGGAGAACTAGTAATAAATAGACCACTTGCATCAGTGCCTATAGCAGGAAGATATAGAATTATAGATTTCGTATTATCAAATATGACAAATTCAGGTATAGAGAGTATTGGAATTTTTACAAAAAATAAGTCTAGATCACTAATTGATCATTTAACTAATGGTAGACCATGGGATTTGCATAGAAATCAAAATGGATTAAGAGTATTTAATTTTTGTGAAGTAGATCCAGTATATGAAGATGTTCATAATTTTTCAGAAAATATAGAATTTTTTAAGCGTAGTCATAAGGAATATTTGTTATTAACACCATCTTATATGCTTTGTAATATAGATTATCAAGAAGTAATTGACTATCACAAAAAGAGTGGACATGATATAACAATGGTATACAAAAAAATAAATGATGGTAAAAAATCATTTGTGGGATGTGATGTAGTAAATTTTGATGATTTAGATGAAGTTGTAAGTATTGGTGAAAATGTAGGTAGAGACAATAACATTAATATAAGTATGGAAGTTTATGTATTAAAAACTAGTTTGTTTATAGATATAGTTCAAGATTGCTTAGTTAGTGGAATGTATAAAAAAGTTAAAAGCTTTATACATGATAATTTAGACAGTTTAAGAGTAGGGGCATATAAATTTGATGGCGAATTAAATTGTATAAATTCTATAAAAACATTATACGATAGCAATATGAAATTATTAAATAGAAAGATAAGTAAAGAAATATTCAGAGAAGATAGAGGAATATATACGAAAGCAAAAGATGAGGCGCCAACACATTATACAGACACTAGTAATGTTAAGAATTCTATAATAGCTAATGGATGTTATATAGAAGGCGAGGTAGAAAATTGTGTTATAGGAAGAAGAGTTTTTGTAGGTAAGGATGCAAAGTTGAAAAATTGTGTAGTAATGCAAGATAGTATTATAGAAGATAACACTTTATTAGATAGTGTAATTACAGATAAGGGAATAAAGGTTAAAGAGGGAGAAAAACTTATAGGATCTAGTTTATACCCTCTAGTAGTTATGAAAAAAGAATATCTTTAAAAAATGCTCTGTTTAAACATAGTGTTAATATATAAATAATTATGCCTATAAGCTTTGTAGTATAAAAACTGTTTAGCATATAGGCATTTTTTATTAAAATAATAAAAAACTTTTAAAATACTGTTGACAATTGTTTTTTGAGATGGTATTATAAAACTCGTCGCTGAGAGATGCGACCAACAAGTAAAAAATAAGTTGGAAATAAAATTTCAAACTCATTAAAAAAACTTGTTGACATGAAAAAACTTAGGTGATATACTAAGGAAGTCGCTTAAGGGTGACACAATAAAACAAAAGTTGACAAGAAAGTCAACGATGAAAATTTGGTCTTTGAAAATTGAACAGAAATCAAGACACATTAAAATAAACCAGCAATTCTTTATTTGAGTAAGTCAAGATTAAACTTTTTATTGAGAGTTTGATCCTGGCTCCGGACG
>NZ_JAMQHY010000069.1:23179-26119 GCF_023845705.1 Clostridium sp. ZBS15 | reverse complement strand
TTTTATTATTTTTATTTTTTCTTCTCTATTTTTATTTTTTTCATTTAATGATGTACGTGCATACGTTCCTTCTTCAGTAATTAAGTTTAAATTTTCTTGCACTTTATCCTTTTCTTTAATTAAGGTTTCAAGATTGATTCTAAATTCTTTTATCTTCTTTGATAAAATTTCTCTTTCTTTTTCTATATTAACTATCTCTTGACTCTTTTTATTAAAATCACTTACATTAGTTTCTCTTATAATAATATTTAATTTTTTATTTATATTGTTAAGTTCTTCTATATCAATAGCTAATTCTTCATTTATCAAATTTACTTGTGTTTCTTTTTCCTTTATTAATGTTGATATTCTTTCACTATCATTTTCCAATTTATGATTCTCATCTTTTAGTTGTATAAGTGCATTTTCTAACACTTCTTTTTTTGCATCATAGTTTTCTATATCTTTTTTCAACCTATTAAATTGACTTTCTAAGTCTTTAGGTACTACGTTTTTAAACTCTTCTCCTAAATTTTCTATTTGAAGATTTTTCTCTCTAATTTTATCTTCCTCAGAACTCATTTTAGTATTATATATTGTTATGTCTTGTTCCAATACTTTTAAGTTAATTTCATAATCATTAATTTTATTATTTAATTGATTTACTATATCATCATCTAAATCATCTATTAACTTATCGTTGCTTTTTGTACCGTGTTCTAATGATCCACATACCGGGCATGCTTCACCATTCTTTAAATTCATTCTTATTTTAAAAGCTAAATTTTCTATTTCACATTTTTTGTATTTTTCTTTTAAGTCTAATAATTCATTATCAATACTAGATTTTTTATCTTTATCTTTTTTTAATAATTCTTCTAATTCTTCAATTAATAATTTAGATTTTTTTATCTCATCATAATATTGATTGAATTTTTCCCACTTTTCATTACAATTAGTTAGATTTTTTTGAAGTATTAATAAATCTTCCTGGTTACCTGGACAGCGTTTAATCAAGTTTTCTAATTCATCCTTGCTTTTATTTAATGAATTAGACTTTACTTTATATATTTTTTGTAACTCATCAAAATTCACTTTTAAATTTTCTATTTCTTTATTTATATTCGTTAATTTATCTTTATTATTACTAATATTTTTTTCAAATAAACTGTATTTTTCAGTGATTAAAAGACCATCTTGAATCTTAACTTTTAATTCATCATCTATTTTTAAGCTTTCAAATTTTTCTTCCAATTCCTTGATATTAATATTTGTATTTTTAATACTGTCCTCTATAATTAAACTACTATTCTTTTCTTTCTTGTATTTTTCTCTTAATACTTGAACTTTTGAAGAAATTTCTTCTATTTCTTTATCTAAAATATCCAACTTATTTTTTTCTTCTATTACATCATTTATTTTTTGTTCTCTTAATTTTAATTCTGGTATTTCTTTATCTTTTTTTTCTGTAATTTCTACTAATTTTTTTTCTGAACTTTCTTTTTCAATCTTTAATTTTTTAAAGTTTATTTCTAATCTCTCTTTTTCTTTTTGAGTCTCATTGCTTTCATTTAAAGTATTTTCATATGCTAATACATATGGATTAACCTTTAATGCAGCTTCCGCAAGTTTAAGCTTAATTTTATCTTCTTCTATTTCACTAGATTTACAATTTAAAACTTTTTCTTGTTCTTTGTAAGAGTTTAATTCAAATTGTAAATTCCAAATTTCCTCACTAGATTTATATCTTTTCTCTATTTCTTTTAATTCATTATTTGCATTACTTAATTGATTTCTAGCATATTCTAATTCTTCATTTTTTAAATTAAGTTTTTCACTGCTAACTTCATCATAACCTTTTAATTCTCCAGTTAGAAGATTACTCTCTGTTTTTTCTTTACCTATTTCTCTTGATAATTTTATCGAAAGAATATTTCCATACTTTTGAAGATTAAATAATCTTTCAAGCATCTCTCTTCTACTTTTTCCTTCAAGCTTTAAAAATTCACTAAATTTACCTTGTGGCAATACAACTGTTCTAGTAAAATCCTCTAATCCAAGACCTATTATTTCTTCACATTTTTCAGTTACTTTTTGAGCTTTATCAGCTAAAACTTCTTCTATTTCATTGGTTTTATCAATTATTTTAGCCCTTGAAGTTCTTGGATTACCAGTTTTATTATCACGTTTAAATTCCCTACTTACAACGTATGTTCTCTTTTCTATACCTGATATTTGAAATTTAAAACTTACATTTAATGAATCACAATTAGTATTTATATAGTTAGAGCTTTTTCTTGAAACCTGTCCATATAAAGCTAATGTTATTCCATCTAAAATAGTTGATTTTCCACTACCTGTAGGTCCAAAAATCCCAAAAAATCCTCTTTCAGTCAACTTATTAAAATCTATCTTCTGCTCTTCTATAAAACTATTTAATCCATTAATCCTAAGCTCAATTGGTCTCATCTTCTTCACCTACCTCTGACATTATATTTAAAAATAACTCAACAACTTCCGTATCTGCTTCAACGCCTCTTTCTTTCTTATAAAAATCCTTAAATATTTCATCAAAAGACTTTTCTGATATATTCTTAATATCTTCTTCCTCATCATTTATTTTAATCTTAGGAATTATCTCTAATATATCTTTCTTAAAATCTTTCATCTGCTTTATTTCATCTTCTCTTACATATCTATCAGTTTCTATTTCAAGATAAACAAAGCTTTCTCTTTCTGAGTTCTCTTTACATTTTAATATTGCTTCATCAATATTATCGCATTTCCATATTTCAATAGGCTTATATACCTTTAAATCAATGTCTTTTATATTAGGCTCTTCATTACATTTTACATCTATAATAAAACACTTCTTATCAAAATTTATTTCTTTTCTATTATAATGAATAGGTGATCCACAATATCTTGCTCTTTTATTAGTGCCAGGAACAATTTGTGGTT
>NZ_JAMQHY010000069.1:21874-23127 GCF_023845705.1 Clostridium sp. ZBS15 | reverse complement strand
CTATAATGTACCTTAAGAGAATCAAATAATGAATGTATTCTATCGCTATAAGATTTTAATCGTTGTTCTTCTTCATCCATTTCTCCATATAAAACTTCATTTAATCTTTTTTCACTAGGATATGGAACTGTTAATATAACAGCTTTTTCATCATTTATTTCTAATTCAACATATCCCTCTCCAGAGTCTATAACTTTATGATTTCCATATTCACCACATTGAACTATGGTTTTAGGAGTACCAACCATAATTATTCCATGATCTCTTGCAAGTGGGCCTGCTGATACAAGTCTTTCTGGACTATCATGATTCCCTGATATAACTAATGTAATTCTCTCACCATTAGATGATATTTTTTTCAATGTATCATAAAACATTTTTTCTGCTCTTGCTGGGGGATTACTAGAATCATACACATCACCTGCAATAATAACTAAATCTATATTATTTTCTTTAACTAACTTAGCAAAATCATTTAGAAATAATTCTTGCTCATCCATTCTACTTTTTCCCTCTAAGTTTTTACCTAGATGCCAGTCACCAGTATGTAATATCCTCATCTTTACCTCCCAAAATTAATATAAATATTTAATTAAAACATACCTTCTTAGTCCACCATATTTTAATTTATCTTTTCCAACTTTATATCCTATTGATTCAAATGTATTTAAACTAAATTTATTATAAGGAGAAACTGTAGCTGTCATAATTGAAATTTTATTATTTAAAGCTATCTTCTCTAAAATTTCACAAAGAATTTTTTGAAGTTTATTTCCTCTAAAATCTTCTCTAACTATTGTAACTTCAACTTGACCAATCTCTAAAAGTTTTTCTCCCTCTATATCTAAATCATATCCATAATTCTCTTTTTCATATCCTAATTTTCTATATACACCTAAAGCTATTAGTTCATCTGAATCTAAAGTAAAATATCCTATAGCTTTACCTTCCCCTTGCATATATTCTATAAATTCTTCTTTTGTTGATAAAACATATAATTCTTTATCTTCTAATGATTTTTCTATATACTCTTGTAATTCCATTATTTTTTCAATATAATTTTCATCTAACACTTTTAATTGTGCTTTTATATTAATACCATCTTTTCTTTTTAAATCTATTATATTTTTCATTTTTTGCTCTCCACTTCATTTATATAAAGAAAAAACGCACTAAAGATGCTGTGCGTACTTTATATTAATTTTATAATAAATTCTATTCATATACAATTTTATATAAATTTAAATTAATAT
>NZ_JAMQHY010000069.1:0-21843 GCF_023845705.1 Clostridium sp. ZBS15 | reverse complement strand
TCCTAAAGAATAAAAAAATAGTGTATTGATTTAATGAAAAACCAATACACTATTTTTTAGATATTAAATATATATTATTTTTAGTTACTGTGAAGAGTTACTCTTATTATTGAACTTTTTTAAAGTTTTTATTCATATCAAAATATTTTTTTATTCCAGTAATGCTAACAATAGATAAGCTAGTAATAATACTAACCGCTGCAATAATTTTTCTATTTTTAGAATTTCTCTTTATTAAATGATATTTACAGTATTTTTCATCCTCTTCCACAGTATTACAACATTCTTTAATTTTACACTTCATAAATACTCCTCCTTTTATTTTGCGCTATATTTACGCAAATTCCCTTACCCATAAAATATAGCCTATTTTTTTAATATGTTTTTTATAAATTTTTTTGAGTTATGTACAATTTGGTTTATATTTACTATTTTCGTTTCATCTAAACTTTTATTTATAGTATTATCTTCTTTAAATTTATGATTCACATAATTTTTTCCATATAATAATTGATGCTGCCAAGAGTTCTCTTCATTTTCAGGAGGCAACCAATTATATATTTTATTTTCGTCTATTATTTCATCTAAATTCTCTAACTTTATAAATAAATATTGTAATTTTTCTTCTTCTATACCCTGAGATATTTTTAAATCTATTAATGTTTTTATTCCTTTTTTTAAATAAACATAATCTTCACATAATTGATTTAACTTTCTCTCTACATTTTTTTCTGAATACTTAGCAGAGCCAAAATTTTTTTCAAAAATATTTAATTCGTCCCATTGTACAAAAAAGTTAACTAGATTTATAAATTCTCTTAAAATACTATCTAATCCTATATTTAGTTTACTTTGAGCCATAAGTTGAATAAAAGTTTTTCTTTCTTCATGATTTTCTAATATTGACTGTTCAAAATCTTCTAAAGCTGACATTATATTAGAATATCTATAATTCCTTTGACTTTCCTTAATATCTTCTAGTAAAAAATTTACATCTTTTATTTTATTCTCTAATCTATTAAACTGTTTATTAATTATAAAATCACTAAAATCTTTCTTACAACTTTTAAACATAATTTTATCCACCTTAAATATATTTTTTAATCTTTCTTAGTTTTTAATACAATGATATCATAAATATTTATTATATTAAGTTACATTAAAATATCTTCTCATGAAAACTTATTAAGTTCATGAGAAGATATCTTTTAATATAATAAATTATAAACAAGGACGCATACTGTCTGCACTTATCCCCATAGTTGATAAATTATGTAACACAGCAGATGTTGTCGGTCTTATATATCCAAATAAGCCCAGTACAAGAAGTGATGTGTTAAATAAAAGTATATTTCTATAATTTTTATTTATCTTTAACATAAGGTTTTGACTTATCTTTCTAACTATTACAAGTGACTCTAAATCAGATGACATTAATGTTGCATCTGCAACTTCTTTTGCTATATCCGATCCATCTTTCATAGAAATAGAAACATCTGAAGCTGCAAGTGCTGGTGAATCATTAATTCCATCACCTACCATTATTACTTTATGTCCATCTGCTTTTAATTTTTCTATAATATTAGCTTTTTCTTCTGGTAATACCTGTGCATAGAATCTATCTATTCCTAACTTTTCGCTTACTATTCTAGCATTTTTCTCTCCATCACCAGTTAACATTATTACTTGATTTATTCCTGTATCTTTTAAATTTGAAATTATTTGTTTGGCTTCTTTTCTTATTGGATCACTTATGCAAATAAATCCTGCTGGTTTATTTCCAACTGCTAAATAAATAAGAGAATAGCCATTACTTTCTTTTTCTATAAGTTCTTTTTGTTCATCTGATAATATGATTCCTTCATCTTCAAACACAAAATGATAACTTCCTATTATTGCTTTTTCTTCATTAATAGATGTTGCGATTCCATGAGCTACAACATACTCTACTTTTGCATGTTCTTCTTTATGATGAAGTTCTTCTTGCGCAGCTTTTTTAACAATAGCTCTTGCTACACTATGTGGAAAATGTTCTTCTAAACATGCAGCTGTTTTTAATACATAATTTCTTTCAAATCCATCAAAAGGTATAACTTTAGCTACTGTTGGAGATGCTACAGTTAATGTACCTGTCTTATCAAATACAATTGTATCTGCTTCTGCTAATGCTTCTAGGTATTTACCACCTTTAACCATAACTTTATGGGTTGATGCTTCTCTCATTGCAGATATTACTGAAATTGGAGTAGACAATTTTATTGCACAAGAGTAATCTACCAATAGTATTGCTAATGCTTTTGTAATATTTCTTGTAATTAAATATGTAGCTGCTGCTCCAAATAAACTAAATGGAACAATATTATCTGCTAGTTTTTCAGCCTTGCCTTGTATATTTGCTTTTAACTCTTCTGAATTATCTATTAACTCAATAATCTTACTAATTCTACTTTCTGAACATAAAGCTTTTACCTCTACTTTTATGTCACCTTCTTCAACAACAGTTCCTGCATATACTACATCATCTATTCCTTTTTCAATGGCAAGAGGTTCTCCAGTCATTGAAGATTGATTTACCATAGCTTGACCATCATAAACAACTCCGTCAATTGGTATAACATTTCCAGTGTGAATTATTATTTTGTCACCAACCTGAAGATCTCCTATAGGTATTAATATTTCTTTATCATCATTTGCTAACCATACACTATCTACATTTATGGCTAAACTCTTAGTAAGTTCATTTTTTGTTTTCTTTCTTGTATAGTCTTCAAGTAACTCAGAAATATTAAGTAGGAACATTATGGAACCTGCTGTTTTGTAAGCCTTTTGAGATAACGCTGCTCCAATTGATGCTGCATCTAATACATCAACATTTATATTCCCTTGTAGTAAACTATTTACCCCCTTATTCATAAACCTAAAAGAATTCCAAACTGCTAATACTTTACGTATGCCTGTTGGTACAAATAGTTTTATAAAAACTCTTCTTCCTATCATATGTAAAATTGTATTTTTAAATTCTTTATCTATTTCCTTTGAGTTTTCTTTATTATCACAATCTAATTCTGGTAATTCTGATATTTTTATTTTAGAAAGTAACTCTAATATTTCATCTTTATAGTCTTCATTATAAAAAATTAAAATACTTCCAGTAACATAACAAGCCTCTGTGCCTTCAATATATTCACTCTTTTCCAAGATATACTCTATACTACAACTTTGCTCTAATGAAAAAGCAAATTCTCCACATCTTACTCTTAAACGACCTGGCATATCATGGACTATTTTATATTTCATTTATAAATCACATCCTTTTATTTTCATGTGCCTTAATTAAATATTAGGTTTCATAAGCTTGTTTATAAAACTCATGAAACCTAATATAAATTGTTATTAATTAAATCTTAATTTAATTTTAACCTTCAGAAGATACAGAATCTTCTACTGAACTTTTTCTTGCTTCATAGCAGATATCTTGTGCATCTTCTTTCATTGTTTCAAATAAATTTTGTGCATCTTGTTGAAGTTTCATTCCATTAGCTAATGTACTAACATAAATCTTCTTAGCTGTCTTACTTTTTAAAGCTTTTAATCCTAAAGTACCAGCTACAACTCCACCTGCAAATATCATAAGTTTTTCATTTTTTAATATGTTTTCCATAAATACCTCTTCATTCTATTTTTTTATAATTCTACATTTTAAATTATAATTTTACAAAAATTATAATATCATACTTTAAAAATGATTGTCAATTGAATTTGAAAGTCATAATTTCAATCTTGAAATAATATTTATCTATATATTTATATATTAATTTATTATTAAATTATAGTAAATAAATATTATACATTTAATTTATAAAAAATATTTAAAACTCTATAAAAATCACGATAATTGTATTTACTGTTATGATTTAAAAACTTTTTATAAAAACTTATTTAATAAATTTATAATATCTTTATATTAGCTTAACTCTTTAAATATTAAAAACGATATTATTCGATAAAAATATTTTATAATTGATAATGATTTTCATTTACATTTTATAGATTATATGTTATATTATTTTCAGGCTTAATTTTATCGCGGCAATTTTTTATGGGAGATGATATTATTATGGCAAGAATGATTAAACCGAGATTTAAATTATGTAGGAGATTAGGATTAAATGTTATAGGTCATCCTAATGCAATGAAAAGAGCTAATAATGGTAGTGCTAGAAATGCAAAGAAACTTTCAGCTTATGGTACTCAGCTTCTTGAAAAGCAAAGACTTAGAGCATACTACGGGGTAATGGAAAAACAATTTGCAACTTATGTAAAAAAATCACTTAAAGATAAAGAACCCACTGGTCCTGCTTTAATAAAAAGATTAGAATGTAGGTTAGATAATTTAGTTTATAGATTAGGCTTTTCAACTTCAGTTGCTCAAGCACGTCAGATGGTAGTTCATGGACATATTTTAGTTAATGGTAGCAAAGTAAATATTCCGTCTTTCAATATAAAGATTAACGATGTAATTGCTTTAAGAGAAAAATCTCAAAAAAATGAACTTTTTAAAGAAAATTTTTTATCACAAAGTAATAATTTATATCCATATTTAAGCAAAAATCAAACTGATTTTTCAGGTACTCTTATAAGAAATCCTGAAAGACATGAAGTTCCAATACAAATTAATGATTCTCTAGTAGTAGAATACTATTCTAAACTTTAATAATTAATAGACTATATATTAAATATAGTCTATTAAAAAAAATACTTATATATAAATTTGAAGATAATTTATATTAGTTTTTTAGTTGAAAAGAGGTGTCTTATGTGAAGAGTAATACTAATAAAAACCCAAATCAAAAAAATAATTATAAAGAATACTTGTTTTGGGAAAATAGAATATTAAATGATCATTCGTTATGGGAAGGATATTTTGATAATATATCTATAACCACAGAATCTAAAATTGCTTATACTGGAATATTAGATTCAGAAAAAGGTATTTTAAAATGTGGATGGGTAGTTTATCCTTCTATAAATGCTCTTTTGGGTTTTTTACAACATATATTCTTACCTACTTCTTTTTTAACTTATTTTGATCGTACATGTGAAGGATTCTTCATTCCAGTATCTACTTTTGATATTGTCACTGAAGAAGTAATTAAAAATAATTCTATCAATATAAGTAATCTTAATTCAATGATAGAATCTTACAATTTTCTAAATTCTCTTTGGGAAAGTAATGAAGACAGGCTATTATTAGAATTAAATTTATTTTGTGATAAGTTTAATAACAACTGGGATAATGATCCTGAAAAAAAATTATTTATTAAAATTTTCAATTCTCCTTCAGATACATATGAATTTATAACAGAGTCTATAAGATGGGACTTTGAAGAATTTATAGAAGAAGAACTTTCTATGAGTTTAAGTAATCTTAAATTTACTTGTAATAATGTAATTAATGAACCTTTATTAAATAAAAAGTTCATTGATATATTAAATATAAATATACCAATATTATTTTAGCAAATTGTAATAATTAATTTAACATTGTTGCGCCAAAACAATGTACACCTTCTATTACAATAATTATTTGTTTTTGCTAAAATCTAAAAATATATAATATTATTAAAAGAACAAAAATAAANNTTTATTTTTGTTCTTTTAATTACATAACTTTAATAATTAACTAGAATTATAAAAAATAAGAATTTCAATAACATAGTTATATTTTTACATTGACTTTTCATGTAATGCTAAATACTATCAATATAATAACTGAAAAATTTATATGGAGGTATGTAATGATTATCTTATTAGGATTAACAACAATTACATTTTTAATTTTTCTATTCTCATACCTAAAAGATTCAAGAAAATTAATTAATGGATTTCTATTTAATATTTTCTTATTTTCAGCAATGATAACAACTGTTGATATTGCATTTGAAACACAAAATAGATTTTTAATACTTTTATTTCTTGTATTTTTTATAATTATGTTTATAGTTTTTGCTTTTGGTATTTATGCATTAATTGTAGGGTTATTTATAAATGCTAAAGTTGTCATAAAACGTGAAAGTAGAACTCCTGCTAACTTATTAACTTTTTTTCTTGCACTAGCATTAATACTATATTTAATTTGGTCTTTTGTAATAAGTAGTTGGAATTTTCCTGAGGAAGTAAAAGTTCTTTTAAGTGGAATAAATTTTGTTTTACTATACTATTTATTCGATGTTTTCAATTTTTTAATGATATCATTTCTTTATCAATTTAATAAGCCAAAACTTTGCCAAGATTTTGTTATTGTATTAGGCAGTGGATTAATTGGAGAGAGAGTTCCACCACTATTAGCTAGTCGTATTGATAAAGCTATTGAATTTTATAACAAACAAGGTACTGTAACTAATCCACCTAAAATTATTTTTTCTGGTGGTCAAGGATCTGATGAAAAAATTTCTGAAGCATTAGCTATGCAAAGATATGCTATCAAAAAAGGAATTCCTATTGAAGATACCATTTTAGAGGATAAATCAGTAAACACTTTACAAAACATGGTGTTTTCTAAAAAAATAATGGATAATTTAACTCCAAATACGCACTCTAGTATATTTGTAACAAATAATTTTCATTTATTTAGAGCTGGAATTTTTGCAAGAAAAGCAGGTTTAAAAAGTCAAGGAATTGGCTCTAAGACAGCATTTTATTTTTTACCAAATGCAATGATTAGAGAATATATTGCTTTTGTAGTTATGTATAAAAAAAGACATGCAATTATTACTTTATTAATATTGATTGTGAGTATACTTTTATCTCTAGTGCAATATTTCTTTGTGACACCTTACTTATAAATTTTATTTCGTACATAATTTTAATAGAACAAAATCGCTAAGGTGACTTTGGAGCCGTCGATTTTTTTAGCCATGCACCCTTTCCAAACGCAGTGCAGGAATAATGGTGCGGCATATGATTATTTTTTATTCTTTAGGGGTACTCATAATACCTTTAAAACACATTATTTTAAAAGTTATCCACAATTTTTTTAATAATATAAATTCCTAAAGAATAAAAAAATTGCACTTTAATATAGGCTTTGTTTTAAATATGTGTTAATATATGCAATAATTACTTGTTCCACTTTGCTTATGCATATATCAACACGCTACTAAAGCAGAGCCTAAAAAGTCCTTAAATTTATTCAAAAATTTTTTTAACTTCATTTAGTTCCTTAAAATTTGTAAAATCGAAATGTAATGGTGTTAATGTAACATAGCCTTGAGATAAAAAGTATAAATCACTTTCATCTTTTTCTATTTCATTTCTAACACCTCTAGTTTCATAAACTCTATCATCATCTTCTTGTAAAAGAACATATTCTGTTTTGTATGTAGATTTTCCAATCTTACATACTTTTAATCCTTTAATATCCTCTTCATTAATATTAGGAACATTAACATTTAATACTACATTCTTTTTTAAATATTTTTTCTCCGCTAAATTAACTACTTTACTTACCCAATTAGCAGCTTTACTGTAGTCCTCATCATCTCTATTCCAATCTACATCCATAGATATAGCAATGGATGGTACATCATAAATTGCTCCTTCTATTGCAGCTGAAACAGTACCTGAATATAGAATATCAATTCCACTATTAAAGCCTCTATTTATACCTGAAATAACAAGATCAATATCTTTAGCTAATAATGATATTCCAGCTTGAGTACAATCTGCTGGTGTTCCAACAATACTATAAGACTTACAATCTAAGCCTTCAATCTTTTCTTCTCTAATTTTAATTGGTATATTAATAGATATAGAATGGCTTGATGCACTTTTTTGTTCTCTTGGTGCAACAACTATTACATTATGCTTTTCTAACATCTTTTCTGCCAAAGTTTTTATTCCTCTAGCACCTATACCATCATCGTTAGTAATTAAAATATTCATATTTCTCCTCCATATATTAAACCATATATATTTTGACCATATACTTTTATTAAATGGTAATTATGTTATTATTATACACCATAATTTTACTCTCATTAAATTTATTAATATTTTTTCAAAACAAATTAATATTAATGGTTTTTATTAATTATAATGTTTCAATCAATAAAGAGGCTTCATTCAATTAGAAGCCTCTTTTATTTTTTCTATATTTTAAGTTTATTATTTTAAATTTATTTTCTCAATTTAAGTCTTCTTATCATTGTATTCAAAGTTTCTGCTTGTGCTGTTAATTCTTCACTTGCAGCAGCACTTTCTTCTGATATTGCTGAATTAGATTGAATAATATCTGAAATTTGGATAATACCACTATTCACTTGTGCAATTGATTCTGCTTGTTCTTCTGATGAAGATGCTATATCACAAACTAATGCTGTAACTTTATTTACTTTATTAACTACTTCTAATAAATTTTCTGCTGTATTATTTGCTAAATTTTTCCCAGTAATTATGTTATTTATTGCTTCTTCAATTAATATAGCTGTTTGTTTTGAAGCTTGTGCACTTTGATTTGCTAACTTTCTTACCTCTTCAGCCACTACAGCAAAACCTTTTCCTGCCTCACCTGCTCTAGCTGCTTCTATTGCAGCATTTAATGCAAGCAAATTAGTTTGTGCTGCTATGTCATCAATAGCCTTAATAATATTATTTATATCATTGGATGATTTTTCTATCTTATTCATTGAGCTTAACATATTTTTCATTTCATCATTACTTTTTTGTACATCTTCAAGTAGTTTAATTGTTATCTCATTAGTATTATCTGCATTTTCAGCATTATTTTTTACTTTTTCATTTATTCTTTGCATTGATGCTGATAATTCTTCCACTGAACTTGCTTGATTTGTAGATCCTTCTGATAAAACTTGTGCAGTTGTTGAAACTTGTTCTGAGCCTCCAGTAACTTGATTAGATGCCTCTCTAATTTCACCAAATACTTCATTTAAGGATTGCAAAATATTATATAATGAACTTTTTATTTCAAGAAAGTTTCCCTTATACTCTACTTCAGTTTCTATGTTCAAGTTTCCATTTGAAACATTCTCCAAAACATTCTCTATATCATCAATATAAGCCTTTAAAGATTTAACCATTTTAGAAAATGCATCAGTTAATTCTCCAATTTCATCCTTTGATGTTGATTCAATTGAAACATTTAAATTTCCTTGTGATATTTCATTCGCAATATTTACCATGTTATTTATTGGATTACTTATCAACTTTGAAATACGCTTTGCCAATACTATAGTTAATACAAAAGAAATTATTATACATGATATTACTGCCAATATTGCAATGAATGATAATATTCTTAATCTATTTGAAACTTTATCACAATCAATAATATTATTATTTAAAAGTTCATCTGCTAAAGTAGTTATATTTGCTATAACAGGTTTACCTTCTTTTCTAAATAAATCTAATGATTCCTGATTTTTATTACCTAGCCCTAAATTAACTACTTTTGTTCTAACAGTATCATACTTTTCAACTGAATCTTTAAGATTATTAAATATTTCTTTTTCTTTATCTGTCATACTTTTATTTCCAATTTCTTGTAATAATTCACTTATTTTATTCTCACATTCATCAAGTAAGTTTTGAGATTCTAATAGTTCATCCTTATTTTCTAAAAATATAATATCACGTACAATTGCTCTAGATTTTTGAATCTCCATACCTAATTTCCCAATATCACCTTGTGAAAATCCATAATTAACCAAAGCATATTGATAATCCTTATTAGTTTTTATTAGAAAACCAAGTGCAATTAAACCTGATATTATTGAAATTATTGCTATTCCAATAAATGAAACTATTAGTTTTTTATATATTGGCATATCTTTAATCTTCATGAAATCCTCCTTAGTATTTTTCCTCATCTGTTAAGTTATATGAGCATTGCTCTTCTCAAATTTTAGAAACACAATAAATTTAGCTTGGATAAGTAGTTTGACAAAAAATATTAATTAACAAACTTATTCAACTTTCAAAGAATTAGTAGTTCTGCAAAATGTTAATCTATTTTTCATAAGAACCTAATAGAATCAGATTTGATATGATAAAATTAAATCTAAAAATAATATAACATATAATTTATCACTTGTAAATGAAAACCATTATCATGTTATAGATGCTTTTATTGTGATAAATTGGATATTTTAATAGCAATATTTATAATATTATCGTATGTATACATTCATTGTCTACTTCATTTACTACTTTTAACAAATCACGCTCCATATTTAGCAGTATAAATTTATATAATCTTGAACAAACTAAAATCAAATTTTACTGTTGAAAGGACTATATAACTATGAAAGGAATTTTAAGAAATTTATTATTATAATTAATATATACTTCTATTTGAAATCAATATTAAATATTTCATCTTTATCACCCATAAATACAATACGGTATCCATTATCTAATAAAACAGTATCCTCTCCACTTATATAACTATAATTAATACACTTCCCATTTGCATCATAAACAGCAAATGCACTATTTTTAGATGAATTTATATTAATATTTTTTCCTGCCATTTCAGGTGGAACAGTATACCATTTTGCATATCCATCTTCTCCAATTGTAACTTTAGTTAAATCATTACTTAGCTTTGGAATTGCATCAGAAGCAATTGCAATACTAGAACCAAATTTAAGATATTCTATACCATTTTCTTTATAAAATTTAAAGTCAAATAAATCACGACCTCCATTACCTGGTATTTTAGTAATAGACTTTGCTTCATTTTCACTTACTATTTTATGTCCCATAAAATAGCCTTGATCTTCATCCTTAAAACTCATATGGATTGCATTTAAAAACTTCATATATTTTTCAGATGTATATTTTTCATTTAATACATAATAGTCTTTATTATTTCGTAATTTCCATACTGATTTTAAATCATCACTAATAGGATTTACCTCTACCTTTTGTAAATTATAATCCCAAATAACACCTTGTGATAAACCCTCCAAACTCATATACATTTTTCTTACTAAATAAATAATACCATTCTTTTCTTCAACAAAATTGCATTTACATCTTCCATCTGCTAAAGTAAAATAGCCATCATTAGTATAAGTATAAACTTGCTCATTATCCTTTGAATCACCTATAAGATTAAATGTTAAGGTTCCATTACAATTAATATCAACTTTTGCCATTGTATTTGATATATTATATAATCCTGAATATTTAGTAAATTCTTTTGGCATATTTGTTGTTTCAGCATTTGGTAAAGTTACATCTGGAAGCATTTCAGAAATAATACCTTTCTCCTTAAGAATCTTCAATAAGACACTTGTACCAAAAGCTTGATCATAGCCACTTGCCCCTCCTGAAGAAACAACTGCTACTGACAAATCATATTGTGGTAAACAAATTATACTACCATGATAGGCTAGTGTATCTCCACCTTTAGTCAATGCTTTTATTCCATACCTATTAAATGGGAATGAATCTACACTATCCCAACCAAGACCATACCCAATCATATTATCTTCTGCTTTAATATGTATGCCCTTAGCATATTCTTTTTCAGACATTGAATCTATAGACTCTTTTGATAAAATATTTATATCTCTGTCAGTAAAAATACGTGAAAATTCACAAAGATCTTCTGCTGTGGAATATATACCTCCAGTTCCAATAATATTTACACTTTCATTAGGTAATTCTTTTTTGTTTAAATTATTGTCATAAACCTTAGCCAAACTTCTCTTGTCAAAACTATTAAGTGGGGTTTTTGTATTAGTAATATTTAAAGGCTTAGTAAAGTTTTCATGTATATATGTTGTAAAATCTGTACCACTGACACGTTCAACAAGTAATTGTGCAAGTGTAAAACCATCATTACAATAAACAGAATATTCACCTGGATTTGCTTTTAATCTTTGATTTGAAAGTTCAGAAAGAAGTTGATCATAACCGGTTGTGTCATTATCATCAAATAGAAATGTATCTTTAGATGTTGTTCCCATAATACCTGAAGAATGATTTATAAGCATTCTTGGAGTAATTTGTTTATATCGTTCATCTTGCATTTTAAAATCTAGTATATAGTTCACTACTGGTTTGTCCAAATCAATCTTATTTTCATCTACTAATTTCATAACTGATGCTGTAACAAACATTTTACTTATAGATCCAATGCCATACATTGTATTTTTAGAAATTTTCCCATTCTCTCCTGCATTATCTGATAATATAATTTTCCCTGAATCAACAACAGCATACTGAATGCTTGTTGTATCATAACCCTCAATAAGTAAATTGGCTTGCTTTTTTATTGTTTCATCAAGTGATAAATTTTCCTTAATTTTATTGATACTAATTACACTTGAATTAGTTATTGAATCATTTTCAATAGCTAAAACTTGTATAGAATTAGTAACTGAAAAAACTAATATTAAAAGTAACCCTGCAATAATTTTTCTTTTCATTTTATAATTCTCCCTCTACCCATAAATAAATGTATAGTTAACTCATAATTTGATTAATTATAGAATTTATTTAAATGTTAGTATTTTTATTTTACGGAATTTCTTGATACAAATAATAGAACAGTAATTAACAAAGCCAAGGAAAACATTAACGCTCTTATACTTATAATCTTTAAACCTAATAAAACAAGCAAAAATATAAATGATATAAGCATTATTATTGCAAACCTACTTATTTTATGTGTTTTATTAGAATTATAAACTTTCTGAAGTTCATTTATTTTAGAATAGTAATTTATACATGGTATTGTTGTAAAAACAGTAATTGCTAGTGTAGGCATTAGAATAACAGCAAATATTATTCTACATATGTCAGGTAAATAATTATTCTTAGCAAGAAATATTAAAAACATAAGTAAAATAGAACAAAGTGAGGATGGTATTGCTACTTTTTTAAGTGATGCATATTGGCTTATATACTTTTCTGTTTCAGTCTCACTATCAGTATAAATTAGTTTTGTTCCTTCAGGAGCACTAAATATATGAATTGTATTTCCTATAGAACACACATTATTCCATCCTGCTTCCTCAAAATATGAAAAATATTCTTTATCTGCATTGCTTCTATAATCTAAAGAATATTGCAATTTTTCAGGTTTAGCTTTTTTTAGTTTATATCCCATACATATAAATTTATCTAATTTCCAACCTTTACCTGCATATTCAGATAACATCTGCATCTCCTCATGTTCTGCAATTGATAGCCCTTTACTCATAACATATTTTGTATTAAACATATATTATAACATCTCCTCAACATTAAGTATCTTTTCAGCAATTTTAATCATTTTACGCTTTCTTTCAATTTCATTTTTTAAAGATTCAATACCTTTACCTGTTACTACATAAACTTTTTTCTGTTCCGATTCTTGTGTAAGTTTTATAAATTCTGCATCAAGAAGTTTTTTTATACTTGTGTATAATGATGCAGGACCTATTGAAAATGCACCTTCCGACATTTCTTTAACTGATTTCATAACTAGATAACCATGTTTAGGTTTTATTAAAGATAGAAGAATGTAATAGTAAGCCTCTGTAAGTTCACCCATCTCTAAAGAATTGTTTCTAGCCAAATCCTATATCACCTCCATCATATATCTTTTAATGATATATCATTAAATAAACTATATCATTAAAAGATACTCATGTCAATAAATGTATAATTTGTTTTTATTTTTAATTTTCCCTTTGTTGATACCGATTCCCTTATTGGTATCATATCTAAATAGCAAACGTTATTATATACAAATTTATATCATCAGCAGTCTTATTGAAATAAAATAATGGAGTAGAACCACCGCTCTCTGCACTTGGTTCTACTCCATTATTTAAATACATTATTAAGTTATCATTTATTTGTCATATAGTCCTCTGCATCAGCAGTAAATTAGATTTTTCCATTTTATCCTTGTGTATATATTCTACACTTAAAATACCTTGTCCGTTTTTAATTTAATGCTTAGCAAACCACATATCTTTCTATTCCTATTGCTACCCCATCATTATGTACAGTATCAGTAACTTTTTTTGCATATTTCTTAACTTCATCGCAAGCGTTTCCCATTGCTATTCCACATCCAACTGTTGATAGCATTTCTATATCATTTTTTCCATCTCCAAATGCATAGCTATTTTCAATGGGAATGTCTAAGTGTTCTAAAGCTTTTAATATTCCAGTTGCTTTAGTATTTTTCTTTGAATATAGTTCAAAAGATTTCTCATCTATGCTGCTAAAATAATCATAATCAGAATTACTCTTTACTAATGATAAACATAATCTTGAAGCTTCATCATCAGTACATAGCATTTCTACTTTATGAACATTAATTTCTTCAATATCATAATCACTTTTTATATATCTTCTAGAAATCCCTAAACTGTCATAAAAATTATAAAACTCTTTATAATCTTCTTTCATATATGAGTAAAGTTCTCCTTCTAAAATATATTGGATATTATGTCTTTCAAATTTAGATATTAGATTTTTTACAAACTCTTTATTAATAGGATCACTATATATCATATTATTATCAATTATCACTTGAGCTCCATTCGCTAAAATAAAACCATCAAATCCAAACTCTAATATGGCTTGGCTCAAAAATGCATATGGTCTACCAGAAGCAATAAAAACATAATTTCCATTGGCTTGTAAGAAACGAATTACCTTTTTAACTTTTGGTGTAATATCTAATAATCCGTTAAAACAATCTAATAATGTTCCATCTATATCTAAAAATATAATCTTTTTCATAAATTCATCCCCTATTTTCTTATTTATTCTGATTTTATATCGTTTATTCTCATTTGTCAATTGAATTTATAGTTGCTTTATATTAAAATGATAATAAATGATAATTTAAGGAGATATAAAAATGTTTATAGAAGAACGTTATAAATATATTTTAGATTTATTAGATAAAAACGGAAAAGTATTAGTTAAAGATTTAAGTAAAGAATTTAATGTAAGTGAAAGCATGATTAGAAAAGACCTTCAAGCTTTAGAGAAAAAAAATCTATTACAGCGTACTTACGGTGGTGCTATAAATGTAAAACATTCACTTGTTAATTGCCAAAGTTTTAGTAAACGTGTGGTTGAAAACATTGATTTAAAGGAAATTGTTGCTCAAAAAGCGTTTAATCAAATAAATGAAAATGATACTATTTTTTTAGATGCATCAACTATTTCATATATGATTGCAAAATTAATAGTAAAAAATGATACACCCATAACTTTAATCACAAATATGTTTGAAATATCATCATTAATTCCTGAAAATTCAAAGACACATTTTATTTTTATTGGTGGAGACTATAATGTATTTGTAGGTGGTAGCATTGGATCGTATTCTATTGAGCAAATAAAAGAATATCGTTGTAATAAAGCATTTCTAGGTTGTACTGGGATTGACCTTAGTGATGGTAGTATAAGCACTGCCATTTCAGAGGATTCATGTACTAAAAAGGCTATAATAAGCATATCTAAAGAATTATTTTTAGTAATGTTAAATGAGAAATTTAAAACAAATGGCAGTTTTATTTTTTCAAATGCTGTTGATTTTCATGGTATTATTACTGAAGATTTACCTGATAAATCTATAATTAATTTACTTGAAGAATACTATGTTAATTTAATATAATATTTTCTTTTAGTAAATAATTTATATAATAAATAAAAGAGATAAATGAGCTTATATATTAATCCATTTATCTCTTTTGTTAATTAATAACTTAATTTTTATTTACTAGATAATACTTTGTTAGCCTATAACATTATAGAATTTTTAAATACTAATTATTATAATAATTCTTTTCTTAACTCTTCTGGTGATTTTGCTGAAAGATATGCTGGTGGAACATCAAATACTGTGCAAGCACCTGTTTTTCCTTCTTTAGCCATCTTAACAATTGCTCTAGCATATGCAACTAATACACTTGAAGTAAATTCTGAATTACTATCTAATGAAAGTGAAAATTCTATTTTCTCCTTATTTCCATTACCTGTAACCCCTGTTCTTATAACAAAACCTCCATGTGGCATTCCTGAATGATTTTTCTTTAATTCTTCTTCACTTATAAAGTTAACTTCCGTATCATAGTCTGAAAAATAATTTGGCATAGTCTTAATTTCATTCTCTACTCTTGTCTTATCTGCACCCTCTTCTAATACAACATAACAAACTCTTAGATGTTTTTCTCTAGTTGTAAATTCTGGATTTTCACCAGTTCTAACTTTTGATAATGCTTCTTCTTTAGGAATTGTATATTGTTTTCCGTCTTTAACTCCATCTATTCTTCTTATAGCATCTGAGTGACCTTGGCTTACTCCCTTACCCCAAAAAGTGTAATCTTTTCCTTCTGGTAAAATTGATTGTCCTATTAATCTATTTAAAGAAAATAAACCTGGATCCCAACCAACTGAAATTATACTTAAAGTTCCAGCAGATTTAGCAACCTTATCAATTCTTTCAAAATATTGTGGAATCTTTGCATGTGTATCAAAACTATCTACAGTATTAAACATTTCTGCGATCTTAGGTCCTTGTTCTGGTAAGTCAGTAGCTGATCCTCCGCAAAGTATCATAACATCAATTTTATCTTTATATTCTGCGATTTTTGAAATATGTATAGCATTTAAGCCATCTTCAATAGAAACTCCTTCTCTTCTTGTAAATACAGCCTCTAACTCTATGTCGTCATTTTGTTTGATTGCCTTTAATACCCCTCTTCCTAAATTTCCATATCCAATTACTCCAACTTTAATTTTATTTTCCATATACTATAGCCCTCCATTTTTAATTTTAATTAATTACTATTTTACCATATTTTATTTGTATTATTTATTCAAAGTAACTGAAAAATATGATTTTTATAACTATGAAAAATATTGTTATTCCACTTTATCTTAATACTATTATAAAATCCTAAATGTCATCTATTAAATTTTATTCAGAAATTCAAAATTCATATGTATATTGTTTATAGAAACATAAAAATAAATCCTATGTATACATATTGTCATTGCACTAAAAAAATTCAATACCCTATAATTTACTATAGAATAAATTTGCATTTTTATATTTATCACAAATCTTAGTATTTTTAAGTTTTCCCCTACTTCATACCACATAAAAGCAATAAGATAAAACTAATATTTATTAAAATAAACATTAGTTTATTTTAGTTTGTTGATTTTCATTATTACTTTATTTATAATAAACCTTATAAATGCCTAAACACCTAATTATTAGTTATTTTATAATTAATATTATTTATAACGAAATGGAGAATTATATGACGGAACGTGAGTTGGAAATTTTAAAAATAATTAAACAGAATCCATTGATTTCACAATATGAGCTTGCAGATATTCTCGGGATTACTCGATCTGGAACTGCCGCTCACATTCATAATTTAACAAGGAAAGGATACATAAAAGGAAAGGGATATGTCTTAAGTGAGCCTAGTTTTATCACAGTAGTAGGTGGCGTTAATATAGATACTATTGGAACGTCAATAAGTAAACTAATACAAGATAATTCAAATCCCGGAAAAATAGTTCATTTACTAGGAGGTGCAGGAAGGAATATCGCACTTGCTCTAACAAAACTGGAAATTCCTAATTATTTTATTTCTGTATTCGGCGATGATCTAAACGGAGAAAAATTCTTAGATGATGCAAAAGAAAATAATATGGATATTCAATATTGTGAAAAAATTAAAGGAGAAGCTACATCATCATTCATCTCTATTAATGATTCAGCTGGAAATAGAATAGTTAGTATTGATGACATGGACATATATCATAATATTACGCCTATGTTTATTGAAAAAAATTTAGACAAAATCAATCATTCAGATTATTGCATTATTGACACAAATCTTCCTAAGGATACCATAGATTACATATATGAAAAAGTAACAGCCCCTCTTGTAGTTAAAACAGTATCTTTGAATAAAAGCTATCGACTGATTAATAACATACAAAAGATAGAAATTTTAATAATCACACCAAAAGAGCTCTTTCAATTAATTTCTGAATTAAATGAAACTTATACAAACATTAGTAATGCCATTGATATTTTACTAAATAGGGGTGTTAAAAATGTTCTCGTTTTTTCAGCAAGCAAATATCTATTCTTTAAAAATCAAAGTAAAGAATATAAATTGAAGATTGCAAAAACTTCAATTGTAAATACAAACGGAGCAAGTGCAACTCTAACTGGCACTTTAATCTGGGGACTTCAAAATAATATGAAATGGGAAGAGGCCTTGAAATATGCGTATACAGCAGCTATTAGTAGTATGGAAACACAAACTCCAGTAAACACAAATTTATCTAAGGAATTATTAATTGAAAAAAAGAAATGTCTTTTCCCCAATTAAAACTATGCTATCACTTTTCATAAAAAACCTAATATTGGTGATATATATCACACAACATTAGGTTTTTTACTAAAATAATACTCATATAATATTAGTTATTAACAAAAATCCTATAGTCTCCCCACATAATATAGATATAGTCTAATTCCTCTTTTATTCATAAAATTTCAATAGATTTTCAGCTAAATCTAAATTAATTTCCATTGGTGAATTACCTGCAAAACGTTCTTCAACGACCTTTTCTGCATTAGATATAAGTTCTTCCTAGAAACATTGAATTTTTTAAAAGAGTCAAGTCCAATTACCTCATCTCTAAACCATTTAATTTTTTCTGCTGTGATTTCACCAATTTCTAAGTCTGTAGGATTTGCCGGATATTCAGCCCCTAAAATTAATCCAATTTCTTTTACTTTTTTTGGATTTACTTTAGCCGTATATAACAAAGTACCCGGTAGAGCATAAGCACATGCCATTCCATGTGGAATTCCATAAAGTGCGCCAATAATATGAGCCTGTGAATGACCAACATGGGTCCCTGCATTATTTAACATCCAGCCACCTAATGCAGCAGCAACCATCATACGTTCTCTTGCTTCTATATCAGCTCCATTCTTTATAGCTTTAGGAAGGTATTTCACAATTAAATACATAATTTTTTCACAAATAGCATCTGTAATTGGAGAAGATAATTTGGATGTATATCCCTCAGCGGCATGTGAAAATGCATCTAAACCAGTAGCTGCCGTCATACTTTTGGGAAGTGTAATTGCTAACTCAGGAGCTAACACAGCATATTCACTCACAACATTATTTGATAAAACAGACAACTTTTCATGTGTCTCGGGTTCAGAAACAATTAAAGCATTAGATAATTCACTTCCGGTACCAGATGTCGTAGGCACTGAAATTAATCCTTTACAAAATTCATAAATATCTTTCTCAAAAGCATACTCTCTGATATTCCCACCTAAAGTTCTAACAATATTGATTCCTCTTGCTGAATCAATAGCACTTCCACCTCCAATACCTATAATACTGTCACAATTATTTTTTAAGAATAATTTAGCTCCATCATCAATAATATCAGTAGGTGGATTAGAAACTATTTTATCGTAGACAAAATAATCCATGCTATTTTCTTTTAATAATGCAAACATTCCTTGAATAATAGGCGTATTTACTAAAAAGCTGTCAATGGCTACCATAGGTTTTTTATATTTTTCCATGTTTAGAATTTGCAAAATAGTATTCGCTAATTCGTGACAAACAATAACTTTAACTTTTTGTTCTAATTTAAAATTCATAATATCCTCCTAGTTTTTAATAAACATTGTTGCCCTTACCCCTAAAATCAACTTTTACAATAAATATATTTTTACTAATAAATTTCATTTTATAAACCTAATTCTTCAGCAACCTTATCTGCTCTTTCACAAAATTGTTTTACTTTTGGAATATCTTTTTCCATTACACCATCATTGTATTTATAGCTTGTCTTAGTTAATGAGTCTACACCATAAGGTTTTACCTGTTTGATACATTCTTCTACATTGTCTGGTCCTAAGCCTCCTGCAATAATCACTGGTATATTTACAGATCTAACGATTTCTGAATCAATATTCCAATCGTGTGTCATACCACTTGCTCCAATACCTGTATCTACTGCAAGTCCTGAATCTGTTAATATATAATCACAAAATTTTGCATATTCTTTTGCACGTTCTACAGCTTCAGGTCCATCCACAAGAACAGCCTGCATCAATTCAACCCCTGGACATTCTTTTCGTAATCTTTCAGCGAATGCTGCATCAGCTGTAAATTCCATACCAGCAATATGCAAAATATCCGGTTTTACTCTGTTTGTAATAAAAATCATTTCATCTGGGTCTGTATTCAGCATGATAGCTACACATTTTACACCACGTTTTTTAGCCTCATTAAAGATACGATCCACAACATCAAATGGAACACGATGTGCTGGTACCCCTCCACTCTGCATAGGTACCAATCCAATATGGTCTGCACCCGCATTAATAGTTGCGATACTTTCATTGTAGTTTACTAAAGAATAGATTTGCTTTTTCATATTTTTACACCTCTTCTAAAAATTTTCTTGATCTTTCTATTACATTTTTAATGTTTAAATTTGGAGATACTGACTGTGCAACTTCCACTGTTAAACTAGCTGCTGCCTGAGTCAGCATCCCAACTCTTGATAATGGTATTGCATTGTCGTACTGAAAACGTGCCCATGTAATTGTTGCCATATTACAATCCCCAGCTCCATTTACACTAACTACACGTGTAGGATAAATTGGGATACAATCTACTTCTCCTTCTCTTGAGCACAGTATTCCATTTTCTCCTAAAGATATAAATACATTCTTTACTCCTTTTTTATGCAAAACTTTGGCTGCTTCTTTGGCGCTTTCAATATCAATAATTTTTATTCCTGATAAAGCACTTGCTTCTAACGCATTAGGTTTGAAAGTATCAATCTTATCTAAAATATTTTCAAATCTGTTTACTTTAGCAATAGAAACTGGATCTACAAAAATAGGTACAGTACAATGATTTGCAAGCCATTCCATAGATTCTTTTGAAATATTTCCATCAAGCACACAAATTGATGCTCCGTTAATGAAACTTATACGCCTCTCTAAAAATTCTGGAGTAATATTTTCTGTAATTTTCATATCATTAACCGCTGTTACCATATCTCCATGATCATCTGCAACATATAAATAAATAGAGCTACTAGTGTTAAGAATACATTGAGCATAATCTAAGTGAATATCATACTTTTTACACTCTTCAGCTAGAAATTCCCCAAAATAATCATCTCCATAGACTGTTATTAAATATGTGGGAACATCTAATTTTACTAAGTTTTGAGCAATATTCTGTCCTACTCCACCAACTGTCATCTTAATTTCTCCAATATTTGAATCTTTTTCCCTGTATAGATTTCCAGACAAGCCTGCTATGTCTAAATTCAGCCCTCCTATAACCACTACATAATTATCCGTTAGCATCTTGATACCCCCTTAACCTCTATGAAAAAACTATAACACAAAGTTTTTATATTTTAAACAAATATTTATACTTATAAACTTTTGTTTAAAAGTATGAAATGTCTTAAATCTATAAAATATATATTTATTTAATATAAAATAAATATCAATATTTTCTTCTAAAATTGCACTTCACTTTTTATGCAAAATTCATTGCTAAAAAATTTATATAAACAACATTTGTTTATGCTATTACATTTAATACTAATCATATAGTAAATTTAATTTTAGAATATGTATGTGAATATCACAGAAACTAACTAAGTAATTTTTTAAGCAAATTTTCAAAAAATCAACAAAAATAATACATATAAATAAAAATGAGCATCTTTTTGATGCTCATTTTAAAGTGGACCCTTTGTCAA
>NZ_JAMQHY010000007.1:50849-120920 GCF_023845705.1 Clostridium sp. ZBS15 | reverse complement strand
TTGACATAGGGTCCACTTTATAAATAAAAATTACTATATACACCTTTTTATTTTATAAATGTACTAGTTTGATTTTTTAAATATGGGTTCCCTTTTATATATGCGAACAAATAATAAAACTGAAATTATAGCAGATATTATCTCTGCAATAGGGAATGAAATCCATACTCCCATAAGTCCCATTGATTTTGATAATATATATGAAATAGGCAATATAATTATAAGTTGACGCATTAATGATATAACTGAGCTATAAAGTCCATTTCCAATAGATTGAAATAATGTGGGAAATATAAAATTAAATGATGCTGCAATATAACTAATGCTTATTACACGTAATGCAACAGTTCCAAGAGAAAGCATTTCCTCAGATGCATTAAATAACATAAGTAATTTATCAGGAAATACAGCAAATAGTATATTACCAAGTATCATAATAATTATAGACACAATTAAGCTTGATTTTAAAGTAATAATTAAACGTTGTCTGTTATTAGCTCCATAATTATATCCCATTATAGGCATTGCACCTTGAGTTAACCCTTTTATCGGCATAAATACAAAGGTTTGTAATTTAAAATAAATACCGAATAATGATACTGCCAAATTAGAAAAGTTAACTAGTATAGCATTTAATCCCATAACTAAAATAGAATCTAATGATAACATTAATATTGAAGGAAATCCTACTGTATATATTTCCTTAACAAGAGGGAAACTAAATTTAAAATTGTTAGTCTTGACTTTAACGTGATGTTTTTTTAATACCAAAATGATAACAGCTAAGGACATAGCACTAATTTGTGAAATTACAGTAGCTATAGCAGCTCCTTTAATTCCTAATGCAGGAAATCCAAATAATCCAAATATCATAATTGGATCAAGTATTATATTCATAGCAGCACCAAATATTTGTAGCATCATTGGATAAAGCATTTCTCCAGTAGATTGTAATACTTTTTCTATTGCGATATGTATTAATGAACCAAAAGAAAAAATAATAACTATATATGAATAACTGCAGCCTAAGTTAAATATATTTTCTGAATTTGTAAATAAATTAAAAAAAGGTTTTATTGCAAGAATACTTAAAAGAATAAATCCTATCCAACTTATGAATGCAAGAATTAATCCATGAGTTACTGCATTATTTGCATCATCAAAACTTTCTTCCCCTAATTTACGAGATATATAAGAATTTATACCCACACCTGTACCAACAGCAACTGCTATAATAAAATTTTGGAGTGGAAAAGCAAGAGAAACAGCAGTTAATGCATCTTCGCTTATTCTAGCAACAAACATACTATCAACAATATTATAGAGAGCTTGTACAAACATTGAAATCATAGGTGGAAAAGACATTGACATCAATAGCGGAAATACAGGTTTTATTCCCATTTTATTTTTAGTTATTGTTTCCATTATTTTCGTTCCTTTCTTAAATAAAAAGTGACTGTATCAAGTTCATTTTCAGGTTAATAAAATAATATAATGTCCTAAATAATAAAAAAACCCCACTTACTACTGTTTTGGTTCCAAGAAACAGTAAAAAGTGGGGTATATAATTCAATATACTAGACTAATGAATTGTATCATATTAATTAAGCTCTTTCAAGTAATAGATTATAGTAATTTATTGGATAAGTTTGAGATTGAGCTTAAATCTATATTACTTTTTGAGGTTGAGGTATTGTTTAAGACCTTTCGTCCATGTTCAGTTAACTCTAAAGATTCAACTAATGTATCCTTCAAATTTTCTTGAGGGTGTGGATTTTCATATGTTGTTTCTGTGGCATTTGAAAAGTCATCTCCTAATACTGTATTTTCTATACTTTTATTTAAATTGGTTATAAAATCAGCATCGGTACTGCTTTTATAAACATCAGTTTTTAAAAAAGGAACATGGTTAATTTTATTGCTTTCTTTATTATTCATAAATTGAATCCTCCTAATATATTATGTAAAATGTATTCTAAATTAATTGTATATTTGTTTGTATTTAAGTAATACATTTGAACTTAATTAAAACTTATAATTTTAGTATTACTATAAAGAAAATTTTAATTCTTAAATAAGTGTAATTTAAATAGCTAATTTGCATTATAATTCTATTAATAAAAGTGAATAATAAAAGTATAGTATTTGTTAAAAGAATGAAAAGATTTATAAAATCTTTTTTATTTATTTATAATGAATTAATAAAAGATAGTATACTTTATATTAAGTTATATATCTTAGGAGGAATTTTATGAGTTTGTACATTGAAGAAGCACATTATGTGTTATTTAATAAAATTTTATGGTTTGAAAGTTTAGAAGAAGATATAATTAATTTAGCTGAAAATGAGGGCTTAAATATTGAACTTTTAATTAAAGAAATAAATGAAGAATATGGGCCAAAGCTTCCGAATCTTCCTTTAGAAGAAATGGTTGATATAAATGATGTCAGTAGATGGTTACAAGAAAAGATTACTTCAGCAGAAGAAAGAACTGCTGCATGGATTACAAGAATTATAAATAATAATAGTAACGCAAAAGATAAACTTGAAATTCTTTATAAAAATCAAGGAAAAAAGGCTGCTGAAGAACTATTAGAAAAACATGTAGATTTAAAAACAGCTCCACAGATATTTAAGGGTATATATAAGTATATACTAGATGGAATACCTAGTGATAAAGTAAATGAAATTATTTCATCAAATGAAAATAATATTGAATGGAAAATAAAAATTTGTGTTCATGAGACTATCTGGAATAAAGAGCATGGAGATGTTAATTATTTTTACCATTTAAGAAGTAAGTGGATAGAAGAATTTGTACATAGTGCAAATAAAGAATTTAAATATATAAAAAATAAAGATGGAATACAGTTAATTGTTAAAAAAGACATGTATGAATAGTTATTAAATAATGTTGATAATTTAATAATATTTTATGACATAATTACGCATTAAGTTAAAACCTATTAATTAAAAAAACTCTTAATAGATATGAACATAATATTAAGAGTTTTTTAAGAAATAACTAATATCTTTATAAGTTATAGTTTATTATAATAAAAGTGTACTATATAAAGTAATACACTTAATACAAGGAGGTAAGTATATGAGAAAATCTAAAATAGTAGTAGCTTTAGGTGGATTTGTAGTTATGACAGCACTACTTTGCATAGGATCTAGTGATAAGATATACAGAAAGCAAGTACATTTTAATACCACAGATGAAATATTAAATCAATTAGAAAACAATAAAACTATAGTATTTAATGAAAAAAGTGACTGGGTGGCTAGCAAGCAATTTAGTGAGTGTCTTTCATTAAGAAAAAGAATTGCAGGATCAGCAATAGATTATGAAACTATTCGTAACATAGAAAAACAAGAATTAGATGAAGAAGAGATTAACTCAATAAAGAAGGAGTATATTAATGCTGCATCAAGATTATCTAATTATAAAATACAAGATAATATTAATGTTGTTAGGATTAAAGCGGATACACAGTACCCAAGGGCAAATTCTTTAAATAAACAGATGATAGATATGATATTAGTAGATGAAGGTGAAGGAAAAGTAATAGATTATATCAGTATTTGGGATATAGATGATAATGGAGAAATAATTAAGGAGAATCATAATGATAAAGGTTGATCCAAGGAGCAGTACTCCTATATATGAACAAGTTGAACTTAGAATTAAGGAATTAATTTTAAAGGGCGCTTTAAATGAAGGTGAAAAATTACCATCAGTTAGAGAATTATCATCGATATTAACTATAAATCCCAATACTATAAGTAAAGCTTACAGGGAATTAGAGAGAGAGGGTATTATAGAAACATTGAGGGGAAAGGGAACATTTATAACTCATAATATAAAATCAACTACTGACTCAAAAAAATTAGAGAAAATTAGAGAAGAATTAAAGAATTTAATTTTAGAGGCAAGTTATGTTTCAATAGACAAAGAGAAATTTTTAAATATAGTACAAGTAATATTTGATGAATTAGGAGGAAAAGATCGTGATTCAGGTAAGTAATTTATCTTTTAAGATAGATGATAAAGAAATTTTAAAAGATATTAATTTAAATATAAATGAAGGAAAAATATTTGGGATAATTGGTCCTAATGGAGTAGGCAAATCTACTTTGCTTAGATGTTTAAGTGGAATTTATAAAACAAGCAAAGGAGAAGTTAAATACAATGATGAAAATGTGTATAATAATCCAAAAGTTAAAGAAAATATTGGATTTGTAGCAGATGAAAATACATTCTTTTATAATTTTAAAGTTAAGGAAGTTTTGAGATACTATAATTATGCATATAAAAATTTTGATATTGATAGATTTAATGAATTAAATGAAATATTTAAACTACCATTAAATAAATTTGTGTTTCAATTTTCAAAGGGAATGAAAATGAGATTATCTTTGGCATTAGCATTTTCAATTAAAGCAAAATATTTGATTTTAGATGAACCAACATCTGGACTTGATCCAATAGTGAAAAATAAGCTTTTAAAGATATTTATAGATGAAGTTGCTAATAATAATGCTACTATTATAATAAGTTCTCATCACCTTGGCGAATTAGAAAGAATATGTGATGAAGTGGCTATATTGGATGAAGGAAAAGTTTCTTATAAAAATTCTATTGAAAATATGAAAAATAAAATAAAGAAAATACAAGTAGCATTTGATAAGCCAACATATGAAGAGGATTTAGAATTAAAAGGAGTATTTAAGATATCTAAAGTTGGACGAGTATTTACAATTATAACAGAACAATATGATGAAGAATTTATAAAAGCTTTAAATAAGTTTAATCCATTGTTTATGGAAGAAATAGATTTAAGCTTAGAAGATATCTTTATTTACAAAGTAGATAAGGAGGAGAACAATGAAAAGATATTTAAATAAGGCTTTAATTTATCAATGGTTTAATTCTGCTAAATTTGCAATAATTGCAGGCATTCTATTTTGGGGGGTATATGCTAATTCTTTAATTGGTAGTGTGTATAGAAGTGTAATGTATGGTGTTGAGAAATTAGATTCTAATAGTTTTAAAACGGCAGGATTAGAGCAATATTTTGTATTAGGATTAATATTTTTAGTAATATATGTTTTGACTTTTGGAAATAACAAAAGAAATACTGAGATATTTTTATCAAGTGGTCCATATACTAAGAAACAAATAAAATTTAATGAATTGTTTTGTTATATGATTACATTAGTATTTTTTATTCTGATATATTTATATATAGCAGCTACATTCTATATTAGGAATATGGATAGCTTTGTAATAATTAATGGATATTCAACTATAATTATGGTTGAAATTATAAGAATTGTATTATTTGGAATACTAGGAATAATAATAATGCTTACTATAGAAGCTATGTTTTCTAATAATATGGTTGGCATAATGTTTATGATTATAATACCATTTTCATTTGTATTTTCAATTATTAGAAAATTTGATAATTATTATTTTATGTGGATAAATAGAGTGAGTTTTAGAGAACGTACCATTGAAGAGTTAAATAGATTTAATTCATCTGGACTTTTTGATGGATATACATGTGCTAATCAAATTAGAATGAGAAATTTATTTATAGCATCATGCATACTTATAATGATCATAGTAGTTTCTTTGGTTATATTAAACTATATTCAAAGAAAAAATTCTTTAGAAACTAATGTGGGATTTTTTGGATCTGCATGGAGCAAAAATTTGGTGATAGTATATATAGCAATTTCATCTGGTATAATTTTAAGCGATTTAATACTAGGAAATTATAAAGAACAATTTATTAGCTCATACTATTTAGTTGAAAAAATATCTATTAATGATTATTTAATTGGCTTTGGAGTAGATTTTGGCTTATCAGCTATAGTAGGAATTATAATATATATGATAATTAAAAAAATATCAAAAAAGTTAGCATAAAATTTATTAGAGAAGAGTCATATCAAAATTGTTTGGTATGACTCTTTCTTTAATGTCTAGGAAAGTATAGGATTTCTAAGAATAACATCTAGTAACTAGTATGAAAAATTATTTTTAAACAATAGAACACAAAATTTAAAGTTTGAATAATATATACTAAACGAAAGAATAGGAGTTGGTAAACATGTCAAAGAAATCTTGTGATTGTTGTAAATGCGAATGCTGTTGCAAACCATGTTGTAAACCATGTTGTACTCCATGCTGTAACCCATGTTGCAATCCATGCTGTAACCCATGTTGCAATCCATGCTGCAATAATGGATGCGGTGGAGGCTTCGGCGGAGGCGGATTTGGTGGAGGATTCGGTGGATTCTCATGGATCTGGATAATATTACTTCTATTTGGATTTGGCGGATTTGGCGGAGGCGGATTTGGCGGAGGCTGTGGTGGCTTCGGCGGAGGATGCTGGTAATTTCCGATTTTTAGACAAATAGAATAATAGTGACGCAGATTGCAAAGTCACTTTATTATGTGAATAGAGGCAATATAGCCTCTATTTGCATGTAATCTATTAAAATAATAAACCAGTTTCTTATGCTAATTCCTATTCTTCTTGAGAGGAAAGTATTAAGAAACTTAGGTTTATTATTTATAATTATAATTTTAATATCAATTAATATAAAAATTATGGTATATTTATTAATGCAATATAAAAAATTAATTTATATGTATTTAAGATAATTTCACTTAGTATAGATTTATTAAAAACTAAGTGTTACTTAAATAAATGTTTATTTTATGGAGTTGATTAGTATTATGGAAGAAAGATTACAAAAATATATGGCAAGTTGTGGCGTAGCTTCAAGAAGAAAATGCGAAGAGATAATATTAAATGGAGAAGTTAAAGTTAATGGAGTAATTGTAACAGAACTTGGAACTAGAGTAAATCCTGTAGAAGATAAAGTTGAATACAAAGGTAGTTTAATAACTAAGGAAGAAAATAAAGTTTACATAATTCTTAATAAACCTGAAGGATATATAACTTCTGCAAAGGATGAAAAGGGACGTAAAACAGTTTTAGACTTAGTTAAAGTGAGTGAAAGAATATATCCAATTGGAAGATTAGATTATGATAGCTCAGGGCTTATTTTATTAACAAATGATGGAGACATATATAATAAAATAATTCACCCAAGAGAAGAACTAAATAAGAAATACATAGCAGTAGTTAAAGGTGAAGTGTCAAAAAAGGACATAGATACTTTTAATAAAGGAATCGATATTGGAGGCTATGTAACAGCACCAGCGAGTCTAGAGGTTTTAAGTTATGAAAATGGAAAATCTACAGTTGAAGTATGTATTCATGAAGGGAAAAATAGACAAATAAGAAAAATGTGTACAGCTATAAATCATGAAGTATTATCACTAAACAGAGTGTCAATAGGAGAAATACAATTAAAATATCTAAAAAAAGGTGAGTGGAGAGAATTAACTATTGAGGAGTTAAATTATATAAGAAACTTATAAAATCATGTTGTTTTAATAAATTTGCTGATATAAATGAATGATTTTCAGTAATAACTTGCAAATTAAGAGTTTTTATTCTTAATATTTCAATATTCCTTGAATATATGATTGTAAGATGATAGAATTTAAATGAATATTATTCAATATTGTGAACGATAGGGTGATAAAAAAACATGAATGATATAAATAATGATAATAATGAAAATACTAAAGATTTAATGAGACTAATTCAAATTAAATTTTCAAGATTAAGCAAAGGTCAAAAATTAATTGCAGAATACATATTAAAGAACTATGATAAAGCTGCATTTATGACGGCAGCAAGGCTTGGAACTTCAGTTGGGGTATCAGAATCAACTGTTGTAAGATTTGCAAATGAATTAGGATTCTCAGGATATCCTAAGTTACAAAAAGCATTACAAGAACTTATAAAAAATAAACTTACAACTGTTCAAAGAATAGAACTTCAAAATGACTACTATAGTGATGGAGATGCATTAAAGGGTGTACTTAAAGCTGATATGGAAAATATCAGAGCAACATTAGAGAAGATAAACCAAAATGTTTTTGAAAATGTTGTACAAAGTATATTTGAAGCAAAAAGGATATATATCATAGGTCTTAGAAGTTCAACTGCACTGGCAGAATTTTTAGGTTTTTATTTAAATGTAATTCTTCAAAATGTAAGAATTGTAAGCTATGGAATTTCAGATATTTTTGAACAAATGATAAATATAGGCGAAGATGACTTAGTTATTGGAATAGGATTTCCAAGATATGCTGCTAAAACTATAGACGTATTAGCTTTTGCACAAGACAGAAAAGCAAAAGTAGTAGCATTAACAGATAGTTTATTATCACCTTTAGCGTCTAAAGCAGATTATGCTTTAATTGCTCAAAGTAATATGGCATCATTTGTTGATTCATTAGTAGCTCCTTTATCTGTAATAAATGCATTGGTTATTGCAGTTGGAATGAGAGAAAAAGATCGTATTTCAACTACGTTTGGTAGTTTAGAACAAATATGGAAAGATTACAATGTGTATTCTTATAATAATAGAAATGTAGCTGATGATTAATAATTATTTGAAAAGCCTTAAGGAAATTATTAAACTTATTTCCTTAAGGTTTTTGTTTTATAAATTTTGATATTTTGAGACTTAATGGTAGTATATAATAATAAAAATACAATATCTTGTTGTATAGTACACGAGATATTTGAGAAAGGATTTTAAATATGAATTTTAACATTAATATTCCAGATGATGTTAGATTTATTCTTGAAACTCTAAAGAAAAATGGTCATGAAGCTTATATAGTTGGTGGATGTGTACGAGATAGTATACTTAATAATATTCCTAAAGACTGGGATATAACAACTAAAGCAAGACCCGAAGAAGTTATAAAATTGTTTGATAAAGTTATATTAACAGGGGTTAAACATGGCACAGTAACTGTACTTATAAATTCAGAAGGTTATGAAGTGACTACATATAGAATGGATGGAGAATATGAAGATAGTAGACATCCTAAAAAAGTAAATTTTGTATCAAATTTAAAAGAAGATTTAGCAAGAAGAGATTTCACAATTAATGCTATGGCATATAATAAAGTAGATGGATTAATAGATTATTTTGAAGGAGTAGGTGATTTAAAGAAAAAAGTTATAAAAACAGTAGGTAATTCAGAAAAAAGATTTTCTGAAGACGCGTTAAGAATGTTAAGAGCTATAAGATTTTCATCACAATTAAATTTTAGTATTTCAAATGAGACATTAAATTCAATAAAAAACTTAAGAGATAGTATAAAAAACATATCCAAAGAAAGAATTAGAGAAGAATTTAATAAGATACTTTTGAGTAATACAAAAGGTATTGATGTTTTAAGAGAAACGGGCCTAATTGAGTATATTGTTCCAGAAATAATTAAGTTTTATGACTTCAAAATTGATAATATATATTATAATGATAATTTATATGCTCATACAATTATGGCTACTGAAGCAATAGAAAAAAAACTATATTTAAAATTAACTATGTTATTTCATAATTTAATTAAAATAAACAATGAAGATATAGAGTATACTATTTTACAAGTTAAAAAGTTTTTAAAAGAATTTAAATATGATAATTATACAGTAAATAAAGTTACAACTTTGATAAGGTATATGAATAATTCTTTAAATACAAAATTAGAAATAAAACAAATATTAAATTTAATTAACTTAGATTTGTTTGAAGATTTGTTAAAAGTAAAAGAAGCTGAAATATTATCTCAAAATCCATCATATAAGGAAGAAAGGTTATCAAAGTTGCTATATATTAGAGAAAATCTTAAAGACGTAATTTTTAATAATGAATGTTTTAACTTAAAGAATTTAAATATAAATGGTGAGGATTTGATAAGTTTAGGTCTTGAAAAAGGAAAGAACATTGGTGAAATGTTAAATGAATTATTAGAATTAGTAATTATAAATCCAGACTTAAATAATAAAGAAATCCTTATAGATATTGTAAAAGAAAAAATAAATTTATAAGGAAGATGTGAGGTTATTATGGAAAAAGCAATAAATTATATGGAAATATGGGTAAAAGAGTGTATGGAAAAGTTATTAATTGAAAATGATATGTGCAAATGTGATAAATGCAAAAAAGATATTTTTGCACTTGCCCTTAATAATTTAAAACCATATTATGTATCAACAAATAAAGGTGAAATAATGGCTAAAATAAGTGGGATGTATAAGCAATTTGAGACTGATATAGTAATAGAGGTTTCTAAAGCAATAGAAACAGTAAAAAAATATCCTAAACATACAGATGAAACATTTTAGAGTGATATATAACTAATTAAAAATCCTATAAACTGACTTAAAATTATTTAAATATAATTTTAAGTCAGTTTTTTCTTTCGAAATTCTTAAGAATTTCAATGAGGGTTTTGTAATATTTTACTTTTATTATAAAGATAAGGCATATTTAAAAGCCTAAAAGGATTAGATTTTCTATCAACTAATAAAATATGGTAAAATTAACATGAATTTTAAATTATTAAGGAGGATCAAATGAAAAGTTACAATATTTTAGTTGTTGATGATGATAAGACAATAACTGAAGCAATAGAGGTATATTTAGTTAACGAAGGGTATAAAATTTTCAAAGCTTATGATGGTATACAAGCATTAGAAGTTATAGATAAGCAAGATATACACCTTGTTATATTGGATATAATGATGCCGAATATGAATGGGACTAGAACTACTATTAAGATAAGAGAAGAAAAACAGATTCCAATAATAATGCTTTCAGCTAAATCAGAAGATACTGATAAGATATTAGGTTTAAACTTAGGGGCAGATGATTATATAACTAAGCCATTTAATCCACTAGAACTTATAGCAAGAGTTAACTCTCAAATAAGAAGGTATACTAAGTTTTCTCCTTTAAAAGAAAATAACAATGTGATTACAGTAGGAGGGATAGAACTAAATAAGGAGAGTAAAGAAGTATTTGTAGATGGTGAGAATATAAGATTAACTCCATTGGAATTTAAGATTTTGACTCTTCTTATGGATAATCCAAACAGGGTTTTTTCCATTGAAGAAATTTATGAAAGAGTTTGGAATGAACCGGTCTTTAATAATGTGGATACAGTTACCGTTCATATAAGAAGGATAAGAGAAAAGATAGAAATAAATCCTAAAGAACCAAGATATTTAAAGGTGGTATGGGGAATTGGATATAAAATTGAAAAATAACAAAAAAATCAGACATACTAATTTATTGATTTTACTCTTATGTATTATGATTTTACCTATTTTTATGAGCTCATCCAATAAATTTATTAGAACTCAAAAGAATACGAAGGTTGAAAAATTTTTAGTAGATGTTATGAACAATGTATGTCTTTTAGCAAGGGACATGAATTATTATGTTAATGAATCAGATGGAAGTCTAAAAGAAGAAGCTATACAAAATCAAATAAAATACTTAGAGAATGTTGATAGAGGTAGTTTGAATGATGTTACAAATGAAATTAAAAATTTTATGAGTGATAATGAAGAAAACAATAATTTACCTGAAAGTGATGAGGAAAAGTTTAAATTTCTAGAACACAATGAATATTATAATGAAATGGTAGATAGACGCAATAAATTAGAGGAAAAGCTTAAACAAGGTGATGAAGCATATAGAGAAGAGGGTATAAAAAGTATACAAGATTACTTAGAAGACAAATATCAATATCTTGCAGAGTATAGAAATGTAGAATATTATATAGAAAAGAATGAAGAAGAAGAACCTATAACAAATATTAAAGGTAAATCAAAAAATGATATTATAAATGAAACTCAAAGCAATTATAAGTATTATATTATGTTTTTAAATATTAATTATAAAGTTCCAGAAGAAATTAATGTTTCAAACAGTTTAAAAGAATCCCTTAATGGAACACATAATTATTATGGAATACAGAATCTTTATAATAATAAACAAGTTATTGTTAGGATATCAAACCCATTAAAAAGTGGTGATGAAATAGCCAATGACATTAATGAAAAAAATGAAGAAAATTTTAAGGGATATGCTTTTCTAATTTTAACTTTATTAGATGTTTTTATAATAATTCTTTTAATAAGGAAGTATAAACAAAAATTATGTTTGATATTAAAGGATAATTTTATAATAAGACTTTACAAGAATTTATTTATTGAAATAAGGTGTTTAGTTTTTGCAGTACCTATAATATGTTTAATATTTTCACATGATATAATATATTGGACTAATTTATATACTATTATTGTATTAGATATTATATCAATATATTTAGTGGCATCAGACATAAGAAATTTATATTTATTAAATAAAGAAATAAATATAAAGGATTATATTTATAAAAAATCTATACTTTATAGAATATATAATTTTATTAGAAAAAAACTTTGCAAGATAAAAGAGTTAATAAAAGAAAGTTTTTTAATAAAATCAACATTTTCAAGATTAGTAATATCAATAATAGGATTTATTATATATATAATTTTAATATTTATAGAAGGTTATGCTGTGGGAGATAATTTTGAATGGCCTTATAATATCTTTGCATTAATGCCAGCTATTTTAGGCACAGTATTTGTAATAATATATTTATTCTATACTGCAAGAGATATCAATAGAATAAAAATTGGCACAGATAACATTTTAAAAGGAAATTATAATAATAAAATTGATGTAAAAGGAGCAATAATTCTTAAAGAGATAGCGAATAATGTTATGAATATAGAAGATGGGTTAGACAAGGCTATAGATAAGGCAGTTAAGAGTGAAAAAATGAAGGGAGAATTAATTACGAATGTATCCCATGATTTAAAGACTCCCCTAACTTCTATAATTAATTATATAGATTTATTAGATAGAGACAATCTTTCAGAAGAAGATAAAAAAAGGTATTTTGAAATTCTTAAGGAAAGATCATTAAGACTAAAGGTTTTAATTGAAGATTTATTTGAAGCTTCAAAAGCAGCATCTGGAAATTTAGAATTAGAAATGGAAAATTTAGATTTAGTAGCCCTTATTAGACAAACTATAGGGGAATTTGAAAATGAAATAGAAAAATCTAATTTACAATTTATAAAAAACATACCTGAAAAAAAATTATCTATATATGCTGATGGGAAAAAGACTTTTAGGGTATTTCAAAATTTAATATCTAATATACTTAAGTATTCTATGAAGAACTCTAGGGTATATATTGAAGTATGTGAAGAAGATGAATATATATCAATAGTATTTAAAAATATATCAGAATATCAAGTTGATTTTACTGAAGAAGAAATACTAGAGAGGTTTAAAAGAGGTGACAGTTCGAGAACAACAGAAGGATCAGGACTTGGATTATCAATAGCAAAAAGTTTAGTTGAATTACAAGGCGGACAGTTTACTATTAGTATTGATGGAGATTTATTTAAGGTAGCAGTTAATTTGAAAAAAGCTTAAAACTTATAAGATTAGTATTATTTAAAATATTAATTTTATATAGGTTTGTAGATTTAGGAATTTGATATATAAAAAGACTATCTCAAAAAATATATTTGTATATTTAAGATAGTCTTTTTTTCTTGTATTACATATTAATGGAATATTGATATTGTAGTATAAGGTGGAATTAGACTTTGATTTTTATAATCTTTATTTTCAGACAGTCTGTTGAAAATATGATAATATATAACTATATGATGAAAAAGTAAGAAATAAATGATTGTTTTAAGAGTATGGTGTATATAAATTAAATAATAGGAGATAAAGATAATAATGGAAGATAAGATAATACTAACAATATGTATTGCATTATTAATAATTATAATTTTACTTATATTTGCAGGAAACTATTTTTATAATTTTTCACTTAATCCCAATATATCAAAAGATAAAGTATTTGATAGCAACAAAAACTTTGGAAGTGAAGTAGTAAAGAAAGATGAAACTAGCGGAGAGGATGGAGAAGAAGATAGAGAATGGATTTTAAATACATCAAAGTATAATGATATATATATAAAGTCATTTGATGATTTAAATCTTCATGGATATCAAATCTTATATACTAATAATTCACAAAAATGGGTTGTTATGGTTCATGGATATACTGGTGAAGGTATGAGAATGGGAAGTAGAGCAAAGGCATTTTATGAAATGGGATATAATATAGTAATACCAGATTTGAGAGGTCATGGTAAAAGTGAGGGGAATTATATTGGTATGGGATGGCACGATAGAAAAGATATTATTGAATGGATTAATTATATAGTAAATAAAGATAAAGAATCTGAAATTTTATTATATGGTATTTCTATGGGTGCAAGTACTGTTATGATGACATCAGGTGAAAATCTTCCAAGTAATGTTAAGGCTATCATAGAAGATTGTGGTTACACATCAGCTTGGGATGAATTTTCATATCAATTAAAAAGTATGTTTAAATTACCTAAATTTCCAATAATGTATGCAGCAAGCGTTATTACTAAAATGAAATCAGGATATTTTTTAAAAGAAGCTTCAGCTATAAAACAAGTTAGTAAATCAAAGACCCCCATATTATTTATTCATGGAGAGGAAGATAAATTTGTACCATATTTTATGCTAGATAAGGTATATAATGCAGCGAAATGTGAAAAAGAAATATTAATAGTAAAAGAAGCAGGGCATTGTAAGGCTCATAAAGTTAATCCAGATTTATATTGGAATACTATAAAGAAATTTGTTGATAAGTATATTAACTCTGTGTAAACTATATAAAAATAAAATTAGCATTTATAAAAGTGATATCTAGATTTTTATAATACTAGATATCACTTTTATCTCATTAACAACTTTTATATTAAATTTTAAATTTAGATATTTGGTTATTTAATTCTTCTACACTTTCTTTGGATTTTAGTACTTCTTCCATAATTGTATTAGACTTTTCATTTATATTTGATACTTTTTCAGCAATATTTGAAGTTCCGTCTGCTCCTTCATTTGAAGCCATAGATACATGTCCAATTGTTTCTGTTACTTGTTGGAGTGAAGCTAAAAGTTCCTCAGAAGTAGAGCTGAATTCTAGTACAAGATTACTTACAAATTCTGCATCTGTACTATATTGATCTGCTATATTTAACATTGTATTATAATCACTTTGTACATCTTCAGAAACAAAATTTAATAATTCATTAGAACTAGATGATAAATCATCAACTGATACTACAACTTTTTGAGTTATATTTTGTATTTCAATAACTGTATTTTTACATTCTTCTGCAAGTGTTCTTATCTCATCTGCAACCACTGCAAAACCACGTCCAGCTTCTCCAGCACGTGCAGCTTCAATTGCAGCGTTTAATGCTAAAAGATTTGTTTGAGTTGATATCTGCATTATTGATTCTGATAATACAGTAATTTGTTGTACTACTTGTGAATTTTCTATTGCTGTTTGTAATTTATATTTAGTTTGTGAAAAAATATTTATACTTTTTTCTTGTGAATTATTAACATTGAGTTTAGTAGTTATTGCCCTTTTATTTATTTCAGAAGCTTCTATAGCACCTTCTTGAGCTTTTTTTGATATAGAGTCAACAGCTTTTTCTATCTCATCTGCTGTTGCATTAATTTCTTGTGTTGATGCAGCAGTTTCTTCCATTCCTGCTGATAATTCTTCTGTAGTTGAGGATACATCTTCTATATTTTCATTTAAATTATTTATATTTTCTGAAATAGTGTTTACTATAGTTTTAATACTGTCAGATTCACCTTTTACATTTCCAATCAAAAGTTTTAATGAGTTTTGCATACCAGTTATTGCATTTGAAATTTCACCTATTTCATCTTTTCTTCTCATGAACTTCTCAGGAAGAGTAATTGTGAAATCCCCTGTGGATACACGTTTTAAATGATTTACAGCAGTAGTTAATGGAACTGAGATAGATCTTGAAATTGTAAAAGTTACTACATAACCAAGGCATACGATAATAAAAAATATTACTCCAAATAATTTTTTAGAAAGATTAAAATCTTCATTATTTTGATTATTTAGACTATTTGCTAATTGAGAATTATATATAGCAATTTCTTTTAAGTTTGTTTGAAATTCAGATTGATTACTTTCAACAGTTTTAAATTCCTCAAGAGCTTCATTCTGTTTTCCATCCATTGCTAGTTTAACTGCAGAATTCATTCCTTTTGTGAAATTTTTAAGATTACTTTCAACAATAGGAATTCTATCTAGTGCATATTGTTCATTAGCTATTTGTTTAAAGTTTGTCCAATTTGTGTTAAAAGTTTCTTGTCTAGTTTGAATGTCCTTTAATTTTTCGTTCTGCGTATCTTTGTCTTCTATATTTAATAGTATGTAATATAAATCTGATTCTATAGCTCTAGCTTGATTTCTGTTATCATTTAACCATTCAATACTTAATAAGTTTTGTTTATACATTTCTGCCATGCTTTTATTTGACTTCGCAATATAATAATATCCGATTCCACTCATAATACTAATTAATATTAATGCTATTAATGATAGAATTATTAGTTTAAATCTTATCTTAAGATTATTCATTATATTCTGAACCCCCTTTTTTATATTTTCGACATAATTATACAACACATACAAGGTTTTGCATATATATTACAAAAAATTAAATTTGTATAAATTTAGTGATAATTTATTAAAAGATATGTGCAAAGATTTAACTAACTTATTAGTTAAAGAAAATTCTTTATATTGCTTTCAATAAATTCTAGAGCATTATGGCATTTGTTATTAAAATTAACCATTGTTCCATGACTTAAATTTATTTAAAAACGGAATAGTTACAAAGTGTTTAAATTAGATAAATTATGGATAAAATGTTTAATAATCGATTAAACATTATGATTACAAATAATGTTTATCTAGTGTAAATTAGAATAATATTATAATAGTAGAGGTGTTTTTTATGAATTACGATAAAATTATTTATAGACCACCAATAGAATCAAATACTTTATTATTACAAGTAACATCAGGATGTTCGCATAATAGCTGTGCATATTGTAACATGTATAAAAATATAAAATTTCAAAAAGAGGACTTGAATCAAATAGAAGAGGACTTAAAAGAAGCAAGTAGATTACATAAAGATGATTCAAGAATTTATTTATTAAACGGAGATCCATTTATTTTAAATACAGAAGAATTAAAAAACATAGCTATTTTAATAAGAAAGTATTTACCTAAATGTAAGACAATAGCTATGTATGCTTCAATAAAAAGCATTAAATTAAAGACTATAGATGAATTAAAAGAATTACGCAAGCTTGGAATCAATGATTTATATATTGGTTTAGAAAGTGGAAATGATGAGGTTCTTTTAAATATTAATAAAGGAAATGCTTCAAAAGACGCTTTAGAGCAATTAAGAAAATTAGATGAAGCAGGAATAGGATATTATTGTATGGTTATGACTGGTGTTGCTGGAGCAGGTAAAGGAATAAGAAATGCTACTGATACAGCAAAATTATTAAATAAAGTAAATAGTAAGGGGATTTTTCCATTATCTTTAATATTAATGTCAGGAACAAAGTTAAATTCAGATTGCTTGCTTGGAAAATTCAAAGAAGCAACAGAATTGGAAAGATTAGTAGAATTAAGAACTTTGATAAAAAACTTAAATGTTAATGAAAATACATTGTTTAGTTCAAAACATGAATCAAATTTTATACAAATGTCTGGAAAATTACCAAGAGATAAAGAAGAATTTATTAAAAGATTAGATATAATACTTGAAAATTATGATGAAATGAGATTAAAATTTGAATTTAACAGAAATTTAAGAAGTTTATAATATTCGTACCATTTATATTAAATCTGAATACTATAAGAGTATGAAATGATAACTTAAGTAGGAGGATTTTAAATGAATGGTTATCAGCTGATAATGAAAGTTCAACAAAAAATGCAGGATCCAGTATTTGCTCAAAGATTTTATAAAACAGTTGGAGATCTTAAGGGAGTACCTGGACTTCAACAAGAAGTACTTAGAATTGCTCAAATACAAGATGAAAGAAAAAGAGAAAAAGCATTAGACAAATTACCTAGCAAGGTAAAAAAAGCGGTTCAAGATTTATTATCAATGATAGAAAATTAATAAGGTCATAGTAACAAAAATATTTAACTAAATTTAAGCTGATTAGAATTTATTCAATTATAATTTTCAAAAATTAAATATTAAGCTAAGAAGCATCTAAAATAATTTATATGTTTAGATGCTTTTTTAGTGTATTTTTTAGTAAATTCTAATTTGGTTTGCAAATAAATATCAATTTTATATCTAATTTTTTGGAAATATGGCGAATATGTAGTATAATAGCCAATATACTAATAGAAACCAAAGAAAAATTAGGAGAATAAAAATGAATTATAAAACTCATATAAATGGAGGTATTCTAGCGAGTTTTTATATAACTTCACAAATGCACAATATTGAATTATTACCAGTAACTATATTTGTTGGCGGTTCTATATTAGGAAGTCTTTTACCGGATATTGATCATAAAAGTAGTTATATTGGAAACAAAGCAAAGCCGGTATCTAGAGTTATAAATAAATTAGCAGGTCATAGAAAGCTTTTTCATTCACCGTTATTATATTTAATATTATATTTAATAGTGACATATCCAGTTAAAGATACACTTCAATTGATTTTTATTAATGGGTTATTCTTAGGAATAGTTTCTCATTTGATTTTAGATAGTTGTACAATTGGGGGATTACCTTGGTTTTATCCCTTAAGTAAAAAGAAAATATCATTAGGTAAAATAAAAACTAATAGTCAATTGGAATTTACTTTTTGTGGAATAATAATATTTATTAATATAGTAATATTATTAGATTTATTAAGAATAACATCAATATTTACATTTACACAACATTAAGTTGAGGTAGTATATTTATTTGTGAAATTTATATATGATGAATTGTCAAGTTAAGTGTAATATCTTGTGTAAAAATAATGAGAAATAAAATAGATTGATAAATAAACAATTAAATAAAGTGTTTATTGAGTTGATAGCAGATAGTAAAAGACTGTTAGAATTTGCAATAGACATTAAGAATTTTAGAGGAGAATGCTGTTATGAATGGAACAAATAGATGTGATATAAAAATAGGTTCTAAGGTATTAGTTGTCAAGAAAGAGGATCAACGTACAGGAAAGTTAACTGAAGGAATAGTTAAGAGAATTCTTACTAATTCTTCTAATCATCATAGAGGAATTAAAGTTATGCTTGAAGATAATGTAGTCGGAAGAGTTCAAAAGATTCTTTAAATTTAAGTAGGTTTAAGTGAGTAAGAATATTATCACATGAGCTCGTGGTTTATAAAAATCTGTATTATCTATTGGATAGTGAATAAGATAAAATAATAATTTATAAATTTTATAAAGAAACATTATGAAAGATATATACTAAAGTTTATAGATCATAATATCACATATAACTTTATGATATAATTAAATTATACGACGTAAAAATAGAGCTCTATTAAAATTTATATTATAAATTAGATTTTAATAGAGTTCTTTTGAGAGAGGAAGAAAATAATGAGTAAAATTCTTGTATTAGCTGAAAAACCATCAGTAGGAAGAGATTTAGCTAAGGTATTAAAATGTAATCAAAATAAAGGTTCTTATATAGAAGGAAATAATTATGTAGTAACTTGGGCATTAGGTCATTTAGTTACATTACTAGATCCAGAAGGATATGGAGATAAATATAAAAAATGGAGTATGGAAACTCTTCCAATGCTTCCTAAAAATATGAAGTTATGTGTTATAAAGAAAACTTCTAAGCAATTTTATGAAGTGAAAAAACAAATGCTTAGAAATGATATAACTGAGATAGTAATTGCAACAGATTCAGGAAGAGAAGGAGAATTAGTTGCTAGATGGATTATAGACAAGGTTGGAGTTAAAAAGCCAATAAAAAGACTATGGATTTCATCTCAAACGGATAAAGCAATTTTAGATGGTTTTAGAAATTTAAAACCAGGTTCTGCTTATGAAAATTTATATAGAGCAGCCCAAGGAAGAGCAGAAGCAGATTGGATTGTAGGACTTAATGTTACTAGAGCTTTAACTTGCAAATATAATGCTCAATTATCAGCTGGAAGAGTTCAATCACCAACACTTGCTATGATAGTTCAAAGGGAAGAGGACATCAAAAACTTTAAGCCTAAGGACTATTACACTATAATAGCTAAAAATAATAACTTAGCTATGGAGTGGTCATCTAATGATAATAATAATAGAATATATGACAATGAGATAGCAAAGAAATTAATATCAGGATTAAAGGGTAAAGAAGGCGAAGTTTCAGAAATAAGCGAAAGCAATAAAAAACAATATTCACCTGCTTTATATGATTTAACTGAACTTCAAAGAGATGCAAATAGAATATTTGGATATTCAGCTAAACAAACTTTATCTATAATGCAAAGACTTTATGAAAACTATAAAATATTAACTTATCCAAGAACAGATTCAAGATATATAACAAGAGATATAGTTCCAACGCTTAAAGAAAGATTAAAAGCTATATCTGTTGGAAATTATTCATCATCTGCTAATCAAATATTAAAAGGAACTATACATGGTAGTAAAAGCTTTGTTGATGATTCAAAGGTAAGTGATCACCATGCTATAATTCCAACAGAACAAAAGGTATCACTTGGAATGCTTAGCAAGGAAGAAAAAAATATTTATGATTTAGTTATAAAGAGATTTTTAAGTGTGTTATTACCACCTTTTGAATATATTCAGACTTCAATTAAAGTTAAGATTGGAAATGAAAGTTTTAAAGCTAAAGGTAAAGTCATAAAATCTAAAGGTTGGAAGATGGTTTATGATAAAAATGATGATCTTGAAGAAACAAGTGAAGACGGTGTATTAAAAGAACAAGTACTTCCTAATTTATCAAAAGGTGATAAGTTAAAGATAAATTCTATAGAAATAAAGAATCATCAAACTAAACCACCAGCAAGATTTAATGAAGGTACACTTTTATCAGCTATGGAAAATCCTCAAAAATATATTCAGCTAGATAAGGAGTCAGCAAAGACTTTAGGTCAAACTGGAGGATTGGGTACTGTTGCTACAAGAGCAGACATAATAGAAAAGTTATTTAATTCTTTCGTAATAGAAAAAAGAGGTAAAGATTTATATCCAACATCAAAAGGAAAGCAACTTATTGATTTAGTACCAAAAGATTTAAAATCACCTCTTCTTACAGCTAAGTGGGAAAAGACACTAGATGATATAAGTAAGGGGAAAGAAGATGTTCATAATTTTATTTCTAACATGAGAAACTATGCAACAGCTTTAGTTCAAGATGTTAAATTCAGTAATGATAAATACATTCACGATAATATGACTGGTAAAAAATGTCCTGTATGTGGAAAATACATGCTAGAAGTTAAGGGCAAAAATGGCGTAATGAATGTATGTCAAGATAGAGAATGCGGTCACAGAGAAGGTGTATCTAAAATAACAAATGCTAGATGTCCTGAATGTAAGAAGAAATTAGAACTTAGAGGACATGGTGAAGGTCAAATATATGTTTGTCCAAACACAAATTGTAATTTTAGAGAAAAAGCATCACAATTCAAAAAGAGATTTGATAAAAAAGGCAAAGTAGATAAAAGAGAAGTTAATAATTATATGAAAAAAATGAAGAAGGAAGCAGAAGAATTTAATGATAATCCATTTGCTGCACTTTTAAAAGATTTTAAATAAATGCTCTGTTTTAGTAGAGTGTTGATATATACAATGCCACTTTACCTATTGTATATATCAACACATATTTAAAATAGAACTTTAAGTATGAAAAATAGTCTATTATATGTTGAATATAATAGGCTCTTTTTTGTTTGGCAAATTTGGACTATACAAGGAATGTTTTTAGAGAAAAGAACATAAAAATGAAAATTACAGCTCTAAAAATTTCAATTTTATAATTAAAAGATAGATTTTAATTATGTACATTTAAGGAGAGTAAAATGAAATTATTTAGAGCAAAAACTAGGATTAAATCAAATTATGAATTATATACCTTACTAGAAAATAAGGACTTAATTGAATTCACAAATGATAAAAAGTATTTTAAAGATTTAAATAAAGATAATAAAATACAGATAACTGAAATTGATTTTAAAAATAATAAGGCTGTAACAGTAGCGCTAAATAGATTTAACAGGGAAGAATGTAGAACTTTATCTGACTTTATTGTTGATAAGAAACAATGTGAAAATATATTGAAATTTGCATTAGAGCAACAGGATATAAAAAAACAGAATGAATTAATATTAACTTTTACAACAGAAAAAGAATGGATTGAAGTTAAAAAATTATTTAAATCTATTCTTGAAAAAGTCAATTTTGATGAGGAAACTTTATATTATAGTGAAGAATAATATAATGATTTTTTGAAATTTATATAATTTTAGAGGGTATTCATATGTAGAACTTATCTAATAGAAGTTTTAAAAGCTGTTAATATAAAGTTTATAAATAAATAGGAGGTTAATAACATTGGAATGGATTATAAAAGAAAATAGTATTGGTAGTAGATTTAGAAAAGATTTAAATAATAACTGTCAGGACAAAGTATATTCAATTAAAGATAAAGAGAGTATATGTATTGCCTTAGCAGATGGCTCAGGTTCATCTATATATGGAGATATAGGTGCTGAAATTGCAGTGAAAACATCATGTGAATATATGATAAATAATTTTGATGATTTATTTAAGTTGTCAGAAGAAAAAATTAAATATGAAGTTTTGTGTGCAGTAACAAGAGCACTTAGAAAAGAGAGTATACTTAAAAATTATTATATAAAAGACTTATCATCAACATTATCTTTAACTGCAATTAAAGGCAATAAATATATATCTATATTTTTAGGGGATGGAATGATAGGAAAAATTCAAAATGGCAACTTAAACTGTCTGTTTTATTTTGATAGTAATAAGAATAATAAACACAAGTATTTAACAACAACAAGTTATTGTTATGAAGTAACTGAAATAGATAAAGGATATTGCAATGATGTTGAGTTATTTTTTATTTTATGTGATGGGGTAGTTGACTGTTTTTATGATCAAGATAAGAATAAAGTGTGTATAAATTTAAATGAAGTTATAAAAAAAGACTATGTAGATATAGATGAAAAAATAAATAAAAAAATAATAAATTCATCCTTATCAGATGATTGTAGCTATGTTATTGCATATAGAGATAAAAATAATTAATTAAGACTTTTATTGACATAATATACTATAAATAATATTATGAAATTGACTATAATATTGTAAAAGGAGTAAATGATGTCAGAAAGTAATAGACCGCAAAAAAAATTTACACAACAAGCTGAAAATGATTTTTGGGATAAAGTTTCATTAGAAATAGAGAGAGAAATTGATAGTAGAAAAAGTGACAGTGAGAAAATAATTGAGTATTTGAACGAAAAGAAAAATACTATGATATTAGGTCTAGGATTAAAGCGATATATATGTGAATGTTTTTCAAGTGATATGTATAAGGAAAAGAATAAATATAAATATGTATGTGAAATTAGGCTTGATAATGATGATATAAAAAACTTTAAATTAGATGGTTTTCAAGAGAAGGATTGCTCAATAGATGAATATATAGAGTTAATGAAAGTTCTTGGAGAGAAAAATGGAATAACTGTAACAAGACAGGATGTAAAAAGGTGGCTTAATGCTAAAGATTGTAAAAGGGAAACAATTTTTGAAAAGTTAAGCTTTATTTTAGAAATGGAAACAGAGGATGTATCAGCATTTTTAAATAAAGAATTAGCTGAAAAAGGGTATAATTTTAGAAATCCTTATGAGATAATTTATTATTTTTGCCATAAATATAAATTGAAAATTAATAAGGCACAAGATTTAATTGAAAAATATGATTCTATAATAAGCAATGATAATGAGTGTAATGAATATAAGCATACAAGCATATTTGCCAATGAAGTTAAAGCTATTAAAGACGAAGAAGAACTTTTAGAATATTTAAAAGATAATAAAACTAATTTTAGCAATATAAGTAGAACAATACAAGAACAATTCAAAGAATTAATAGAAGATATTAAAACATTACTTTCTCTTATATATCCAAATATAGATCTTAATCATGATGTTTTAGAAAGAATTTTACTTGAAGGTATACCTAGAGAAAGCAAAGGAAAAGTAAAATATAATGAAACTATTGATGATAACATTGAACCTAAAGGTGCTAGTGAATTTGTATCAATAAAAAAGTCTAACATTAAAGAATTATTAGATAATATATTAAAGAGAGACAAAATAGATAAAAAATTAATAGGTCAATCAGAACCTATAAGAAAAGATTTAATTTTATTAAGTTTCTTTAAATTTTCTTTATTAACTGCAGGGTATAAGCAAATTATAGAAAATGATAAATTTGGAGAAGAGTCATTAGCTCTTTCAGAAGATCAGAATGATAATCCAATTCAAAATATGCTTTATTTTAGAGAAATAACAGATGAAATGCTTCTTAAAAATGGTATGGGGGAATTATATATACCAAATAAATTCGATAATTTAATTTTATTGAGCTTATGTAAAAAATATTCGTATGAATATTTTTCAAATATAATTGAACAATCTTTTCCAATTGAAAAGGTAGGAAAAGATTGTTTATAGGAGTTTATATATGGAGAGAAAAAAATTTTTAGTAGGGGATGAGATATTACTTAGGCATTATGAAGATAAAACTTATATAGAAAGAAAATTTATTGTTCAAGGTATACTTGGCGAAGGGGCAAGCTGTATAACTTATTTAGTAAAATATAAAGAAGATGATAGTTATAGTCATTGTGGGGTTTTAAAAGAATTTAATCCTATTTCAGATAATATAAGTATTGATAAATTTTTAGAAGGATATAAACTTCAATCTAAATTTTCAGCTGAGATTGAAAATGCAAAGAATATCACATCAAACACAGAAGGAATATATTCAGGAACTAATACTAAGTATATTTTAATGTCATATAATGATGGTATAAGCTATAACAATATAAAAGAGGAAAAAATTCAAGATATTATAAAAACTGCAATTGCTATATGTAGGGCAGTTAAAGTATATCATGATGCAAATTATTTACACTTAGATATTAAGCCAAGCAATATATTCATCTTACCTGAAACTAGAGAACTTGTTAAGTTATTTGATTTTGATAGTGTACATAAAAAGAGTGAATTACTAAATTGTAGATTATCATATTCAATAGATTGGGCTGCACCAGAATTGTTGTATAGGGAGAAGAACTATAAAATTTGTGAAGCTACTGATATATATTCTATTGGAACTATTATTTTTTCTAAAATAATGGGTAGAATGCCTTTAGATAAGGAAAAACAAAGATTTTCTAAATTTGAGTTTAATAAAGTGGATGATATATTTAAAAATATCTCTCCTAAAATTTTTAATATGATTACAACATTATTTAGAAATACACTTCAAATTGATGTTTCAAGAAGATATAAAACAGTAGATAAATTAGAAGAATTTTTATTAGAAATTTTAGATGCAGTAAGTGGGAAAATACCATTTTTGGCTGATTTAAGGTGGTCTGTTTCACCAAATTCTATTGGAAGAGAAAATGAACTTACAGAAATTCATAAAAGACTTAAAGAAGACAATACTGTTTTTATAAGAGCAATGGGAGGAATAGGAAAGTCAGAGCTTGCTAAAATGTATGCTGAAAAATATAAAGATAAATATGATATTATTCAGTTTGTTACTTTTGATAATAATCTTAAAAATACCATTGTAAATAATCTTTTATTTTCTAATTTAAATGAAAATGATTATATTATAAATGGAGAAAATCATGAGGAATCTATATTTAAGGGGAAAATAAAGCTATTTGAAGATTTTGATGAAAAGACATTAATTATTATAGATAACTTTAATGTAAGTTTTGATAAAGATATTGATAGTATTATAACATCTAAAAATAATGGATATAAAGTTATATTTACAACTAGAAATTTTAATGAAGATTTTGAAGATAAATATTTTGAATTAAATACTATGAATGAAGATACATGCTTAGAATTGTATTATAAATTTTATGGTAATATGAAAAAGCATAGAGAAGATAATGTTATTACTATAAAGAATATATTAAAAGTGATTTCTTATAATACACTACTTATAAAGCTTATAGCGTTAAATTGTAAGAAACAACGTATTAAACCAGAAGTTATGTTAGAAAAACTTGAAAAGTGTGAGTTATCAACAGTAAAAGGTAAAATAAGACATACTTCTGATATTTCTGATGATATGGATAATAACAAATTAATGTATGAACATTTGGCTACTATATTTGATTTATCAAGCTTAAAAAAAAATGAAAAATTTATAATGATGAATTTATCTGTGATATCAAGAATCAAGATTGATGCTTCAAAATTTGGAGATTGGTGTAATTTAGAAGATTTTGATGATATTAATTCTCTTGTAGAAAGTGGTTGGATTGAACTTGATATAAAAAATGATATGCTTTCATTACATCATATTATATCTGATATTGCATATGAGGAGTTAAAGCCCGATGCTGAAAAATGTAGTGGTTTTATATCCTCTTTAGCAGAGATTGTTAATAATAATAATTATAAAAGTTATTATGAAAAAAATTATTATTTAAGCTTTTGTAGAGTTGTAGCAAAGAAAATAAATGGTAGCAGTGAACAAACTGCTTATTTTTTTGCAGGAATAGGAAAAATTTTAAGCGAAAGAGAAGATGATACCGATGAATGTTTAAATTATCTTTTTAAAGCATTAAATACTTATATAAATATCCATGGAGAATATTCTATTAAAGCTCTGGATATATACTTTTATTTGTTAGTAACATATAAAACTTTAAGTTGCTCTTTTAATATGTTTTATGATGAAAATAGTGATGAAGAAATATGGGAGAAGATACAAGAATATACTAAAAAATATATTCTAATAAATAAAGAACTATTTAAAGAGGATGAAAACAAGATTGCAGAAGCATATTTAAAAATAGGAAAAGTATATAAGAGTATGTTAATGCCATCTATTATATGTTTTGAAGGTGATTTTGAAGAAATTATAGCAAATAAAACAGAAGAATATTATTTAAAATATTTCACTATAAAAGAAAGAGTTTTTTCAGATGATAATAATGAATTGAAAAAAGCAGCAAATGTTTTATATGAATTTTATTCAGAGCTTATGAATCCTAAGAATAGTGAAGAAAAAGCTAATTTTTATAAATATAAATATAATCTTGGAGCTTGTGCTTATGTAAATGGTGAAGAAATAAAACCTTTAGAAATTGAATATTGTTTTGAAATGGGATTATCAAGTGAAATTGATAATAATTTTGAAAAAGCTATAGATTATTATAAACAAGCATTAAAATGTGATGATGAAGATGGAGTATTTTATACACATACAGGTGCATATATAAAAATAGTCAAATTATATAAAGAAAATAAAAAATATAATGAAGCATTAAAATATTGCTCTGAAATGTTATTTAAATATGTTTCTTCACCTTTCGCTGAAAAAGCAGAAGTATATTATTTATTAGGAACTATATATAAAGTATTAAAACAATATGATTTAGCTATAGAGAGTTTTAATAAATCAAAAATTTTATGGAATGAGTGCCTAAATTCTGATGAAGCATGTTCAGATGATTATTGCTATAAAGAATTATTATGTTGCAATTTAAAATTAGGTCAAAGCTATGAAGAAAAATTTGAATATACTAAAGCCGACAAGATATATTTAGAAGCTTTTGATTTATATAAAAAACTTAAAGATATGGATAAATCTATGGTAGAAGATATTGTAGAATTGTATGAATGTCTTGGAAATATTGAGCTTGAAAAACATAATTATGATAAAGCTTTTTATTATTATATGATAGAAGCAAAGAAATTAATTAAAAGCTTTGATAAAAATCAAAATGAACAAGCTACAAGAATATGTAAAAAAATATTGTTTTTTTTAAATGAAAACTTAGAAAACAACAAAGAGAAAATCATAGAAACATATTTAAATATTGGAAATGCTTATTCTGAAAATGAATTAAATATTAAAAAAGCTTTAGAGTATTATTTGAAAGGTCTTAAAATGTCATCTGAATTATATAATAGTGAACATTATGTAATTGCACAGTTTTATCATAAAATTGGAGAAATTTATTGTTATAAATTTGATGATAAATATGATGAAGGAAATCTTTATTTAAATAAATGTAATTATAAAGCTATTGCAGAACATAAAGTAGAAAAATACTTAAAAAAGCCACTAAAGAAGTTTAAAGTATATGAGGAAGCTGGAGATAATTATTTAAGAGTTGATAAATATGAAGAGGGTGTGCACTGCTTTAACAAAGCTTTAGATATTGTTAAAGATAATATTGGAGATTTTGAAGAAAGTGATTTATCATATTATGATTACGTTAGATTAAATGATAATATTGCAAGGTGCTATACTTATATTAAAGAACATGAAAAAGCTTTAGAATATGAAAAAGACTCACTCCAAATTATTATTAAAAGCCTTAAAACTAAAGGATATTACAATACATCTTTTTATGAATGTGCACAAAAATATATTGATATTGGGGAGCTATATTTAGAAAAAGAAGAATACGAAGAATGTATTAAATCATATTTATGTGCTTTAAAATATTATGAAGAAAATTATGATGACAATGTTGATAATACTATAAGACTATTTAATAAATTTATTGATGTTTATAAGAAAAATAAAAATTATGAACAGGTAAAGATATATGAAGAAAAGATTAAAGATATATTAGGAAATGAAATAGAGCTTTATAAATAAAGTTTTGTTTAAATAACTCTGATTTATAGACGTAAGAAATAATTTTTATAAATCAGGGTTATTTTTTATGTAATAAATTAAAAAGAATATTTAAAATATAGTACTTCTAAAATCGATACAAGTATATTGGTAAAATAATCAAGTTAACAAATTTAAGAATAAAATGATAGTTTATAAAAATACATTTTAAGCTAGACAAATAGGTGATTTTATAAGAATAAAAATGAAAATTACAGAGGGGACAAATAATCAGAGTATAATAAGTATATCAAGAAAATAGGAGGTTTATAATATGGAGGAAAATACAATTTTTTATATGATTATACATAAAAATAGAAATAATTACGAAAATAGTATATAATTGTGTTGAAAATTAATTTTTCAAAAAATATATGGAGTATTTAAAATATATTTATACCAATTAGAGATAATATAGGGTTAATATAGTTTATTTTTTTATGTAAGGATAAATAATTGTTGATAGTTATGGATGGTGTAGTTGTTTTGGAAGATAAAATAAAAGAATTTAAAAGCATGTTACTTGAATCAATTAAAGATGAAAAAATATTAATAAGTATAAAAAATAGTTTAAATAATATAAAAAATATAGATAAATTTGTTAATTCAGAAGAAAATAAAAATGAAGTAAATAATGAGTTACAAAAAGATTATAAAGAAAAGTATGAAATGTTGGAACTAGAATATAAAAAATTATTAGAGAAACTAGAAATAGTAAAACAGAAAAATAAGATTTTTAAAGAAGAGAATAATCAACTTTTAGATGAATTAGAAAAAACTAAAAAATTATATACTGATCAAATACAAGAATTAGAAAAAGAACATAAATTAAAATTGATAGAATATGAAAGTAAGCAAAATGAAATTTTATTAATAAATGGTAAATTACAAAATGAACTTTTAGATTTAAATAATCAATTTAAAGATATAAGAGTAGCTTATCATATATATATAGAATTAGAAGAAAATATAAAAAATCAACTGGATGGAATTTTTAAAGGGAGAAATATTGAAAAATTTTTATATTGTGGCATCCAATATAAAAGTATTGAAGCTTTATGGGAATATATGAAAATATTATCAATAAATGGACAGATCAAAAGTTTAGATAAACTAAATAATATTTTTAAGAATTTAATTAATGCATATAACAACATATATGAAAGACCATTATATAAAATACAAGAAGTTAATATTGGTGAATTATTTGATGAGGACAAGTTTATAAGAGGATATAATAGTAAAATAAATGGTAATATTCAAGAAGTTTATATTAAAGGATATATAAACTTAAATACAAATAATATAGTAAAAAAATCTGTAGTTAGGGTGTAAATAAAAATGAATACAAAAATAATTAATAAAATAATAATAAATGAAGAAGACATTGCTTATTGTGTAAAAAGGCAATTATCTATAATGTTAAATGAAGAGATTGATAAGAAAATTAAAGATATTGAGTTATTATGTAAGGAAATAGAAAAAATAATAAAAAATAAATGGGTTTATATAAAAAATAAAGATGTTTATTACAATCATGATCTCACAGGTTTATTTCCTAATTTTTATAAATTTCAATTAGGATTTTGCTCTGTATATACGCCTTTTGATAAAACTACTTTAAATTTAAACTTTAATGGATATAATGGCAGACTTCTAAATGAATTTGAAATAACAATAATTAAAAATAGTATTCCTATCAATGAAAAATATGAAAAAAATTATACTTTTATGGAAGATGAAAATTATAAGTGTATAAGAGAAGATGGATACATTTTTAATTTTAATAATTTTCATGCTTTTGGTTTCAATTCTTATCATATTCCAATATATGATTTAAAAACTTCTAAAAAATTAAATAAAAATAATTTGAGTGAAATAATTAGATTATGGTTTCAAAATGATCTTATACCAGAAGGACTTTCTAAATTATCAGAAATAACTTATCGTGATTTATTAAGTTATTATAAAATGAAATTTATAGGTTTTGATTTTAATAATGAAAAGATACAATTTTTAACAGATAACATTAAAGAAAATATTTTATTTAATGAAAAAGATTTCTGCATCAATGGAAAAATTTTAAATTATGATAAAGCATGGGAAGAATTAGAACAGAAAGGTAATATAAATATTCAAGAAATTTCCCAAAATGATATATTTGCTAACCTTTTAAATTGTGAAACAGTACGTGCAGATATAGAATCTTATGATAAAAAAATATTAGAGGATCCTAATAGAGGTCATTGGGATTTATGGGATAAAGAAGATGAAATATTAAGTGAAAATATTACTGTAAACTTTGAAAAAGGGATTGTAGCAAGAAATCCAATTGCGGATATAAAAGAAGATGGAATAATAGGTATCGATTTTGGAACTAAAAGTACAGTTGTAGTTTATCAAGAGGATAGAGAACATACCCTACCAATGAGAGTTGGTATGGGAAAATATAGTAAAAAAATTGAATCAAAGCATTATGAAAATCCTACTGTTATGGAATTTATTGATTTAGAAGATTTCTTAGAATCTTATAATAAAAAAAATGGACGACCTAATACTTTATGGGAGAATTTAACTGTATCTCATACTGCATTTAATAGTTTAATGGCAAGTAGTAGTGAAAATTATTATTCTTTTTTAAGTGATTTAAAACAATGGGCTGGAGATAGTAATAGAAATTTAAGACTTAGGGATAAATGTGGAAAAGAAAAAACTTTAAATTCATATATAGATTTAAAAGAAGATTCGGAATTTGATCCTATTGAAATATATGCTTATTACATAGGTTTATATATAAATAATATGCATAATGGTATTTATTTAGATTATATACTATCATTTCCAGTAACTTATGAAAAAAATATAAGAGAAAAGATATTAAACAGTTTTTCAAATGGATTAAAAAAATCATTACCAGAACCTATACTTAATGATGATAATGTTATAAATAGGTTTAGAGTTAGTTCGGGTGCAAGTGAACCAGCTGCATATGCTATATGTGCTCTTGAAGAATATAAATTTGAACCTAAAGATGGTGAAAAGATTTTTTATGGGGTATTTGATTTTGGGGGTGGTACTACAGATTTTGACTTTGGATTATGGAGACCAGCAGAAGGTAGAGAACAAAGAAGATTTGATTACGTTATCGAACATTTTGGAGCTGGTGGAGATCAATTTTTAGGTGGAGAAAATTTATTAGAGCTATTGGCATTTGAAGTATTTAAAGATAATCAAGATAAACTTCGTAAAGAAGGAATAACATTTACATTACCACCTGAATGTATTAGATTCCCAGGAAGTGAAATATTATTAAATGATTCTCAAGAAGCAAAATTAAATATGAAGCAACTTATGGAAAAGCTACGTTCATTATGGGAAAAAACTATTGAATATGAAGAAGAATTTATAAATGGAATAATATCATTAAATTTGTTTGATAAATCAGGAGAGCAGAAGCTTAATTTTGAGTTATCGGTTGATATTAAAATGTTAGAAGAAATTTTATATAATAGAATTGAAAAAGGTGTTATAAATTTTTTTGAAGCATTAAAACTTTCATTTGCGTTTGAAGAAACTGAAGGTGTTGAAAATATAAAAATATTTTTAGCAGGAAATTCAAGTAAAAGTAATATAGTAACTGAACTATTTTTAAAACATATAGAAAAAGAAACAAATAAAATTAATGAATATAAAAAGGAACAAGGAGAGTATTTTACTATATATCCACCGCTTGGGACAAATGAAGCTTATTTAATTCAAGAAAAACTTAATATTGAAATAAATAAAGAAGACATAACAAGACCTACAGGAAAAACAGGAGTTGCATTTGGACTTATCAAAAGTAGAGCAGGTGGAAAGATAAAAGTAATTGATAAAAATTTGAATGATAATGAGATAATGTTTAAATATTATATTGGATATGAAAAAAGAGGAAAATTTAATGTTCATTTAGATAGAAGTAATAAATATGGAGAGTGGAATAAATTTATTGATGCATGTTATGAGGATTTTGAATTATACTATACACCTCTTCCAGAGGCAACAAGTAATGAGTTAAATATTGGAGAAACTCAACGTAAAAAGTGTAGAATTGATATAACATCTGAAGATGAAGATGTTAATGTATATATAAGATTTCTTTCACCTACAGAGATAGAATATGTTGTTGCAAAAGATGATTTTATTAGTGAAGAAAAGTATTTAAATACTCCAAAGAAAGAAAAATTAGGGTAATTAATAATGGAAAATAAGATTGTAGATTTTTTAACTAAAAGAGAAAACTATTATTTAGGAAATGATAAGGATATAGATATAAATCATATTGGTGAATTTTTACCAAAGGATTTAACATTATATCATATAGAAGAAATAACATTTGATGAAAAAGCTCCTAGAAAAGAAGCTTTAGAAAATGTTTTAAGTTCTGTAAGAATAGAAGGTATAAACTTTGTATATTTGATAATGGGAGATAAAGACGGAGTTCATTTTTATTTTGGAATAGCAAAAGATTTATATTATGATAAAAAGATGATGCTAGAAATAAAAGATATAGGAGATTTTATATTAGAACCAAATATAAAAGGAAATTTTAGAGGAAGTAAAATAAAAGAAGTAATTCCAGAAAAGAAGAATAGAATATGTGACAGTATTGAAAATATGAAGTATTTTAGTTTATTAGAAGGTGTTGCAGGAGTAAATAAAGATAATGAAAAATTTCAAGGGGTAGATAGATTAGTTGATGTTATGATTGGTGATGAATTTGGTTTTATGATTATAGCCAAGCCCATGAATGGTGATGATATAGCTAATATTGAAGAAAATTTAAATCAATTATATACTCAAATAGCACCGCTTATCAAGAAAAACTTGCAGGATACATCATCAGAAACATATGGAAGTAGTACAACAAACACAACAGGAGAATCAAGTACTGTTGGTAAGAATATTTCAAAATCTATTCAATATTCATCAAGTGAAAACAAAGGTGAAACAAGTGGAAACAGTAGTTCAATAACAAAGAGTAAATCAGAAACTACTCAAAGCAATAATTCATCCAATAAAAGTTCCTCAGTATCTGATAGTGGTCAAGAAGGAACTAATAAAGGAAAAAGTTGGAGCAAAACTACTGGAAGTAGTGAATCTAAAAGTGAAGGGGATTCAAAATCGGATTCAAAAAGTTCGTCAGTGGCTTCAGGAGTTAGTACTAGTGAGAGTAAATCAAGTTCTACAACAGTTGAATTTATAAACAAAGAAATTCAAGAATGGATTAAATATATAGATGATGTTATTGTACCTAGATTAGATTATGGAAAGGGTAGAGGAATATTTAATACATCTGCTTTTTTATTTAGCAATAAAAAAGCAGTATTAAAAAAATTAGAAAGTACAATTAAATCTTTATTTGCAGGCGAAACAGGAAATAGAATACCTCTTCAATCTATAAGTTTAAATAAAAATAATATTAGAACTGAAATATATAAAAAATTTCAATTGCCACATGGTAAGTTTGTTAGAAAAGGAGATATCGATTGTTCGTTTGGAAGATCAGCAATTTCTCAATATTCAGATAATCAAGGTAATGTAATGATTGGAAACTGGATATCTACGAATGAATTAAGCTTAGTTGCGGGGTTACCACAAAAAGAAATTGTAGGCTTAGGACTTAGAGAAGAAGTACAATTTGGATTAAACATACCAAAGAATATTAAAGAAGAAGATAAAATTCATCTTGGAAAACTTGTTCATAGTGGAGATATATTAAAAAATATAGATGTTAGTATAGATAAAAATAATTTAGACAAGCATTTATTTATAACAGGTGTAACAGGAAGTGGTAAAACTACTACTTGTCAAAAAATATTAATGGATAGTAAATTACCGTTTTTAGTTATTGAACCAGCAAAAACTGAGTATAGAATATTAACAAAAAATTATGAAGACATTTTAATATTTACTCTTGGTAAAGATACAGTTTCACCATTTAGATTGAATCCTTTTGAATTTTTTGAACATGAAAGCATTACGTCTAGAGTTGATATGATTAAGGCAAGTATTGAAGCAGCATTTGATATGGAGGCAGCAATACCTCAACTTATTGAAACCGCTATATATGAATGTTATAAAGATTATGGTTGGAACATTGCAACTAATAAAAATAAAAAAATAAAAGAACCATTTCAAGATGGAAGTTATTCTTTTCCAACATTTTCAGACTTATTAATTAAAATAGATGATGTAGTTAAGAATCAAGGATTTGATGAAAGGTTAAAAAATGATTATATAGGTTCGATCAAAGCTAGATTACAAGGTTTAATGGTTGGTTCAAAAGGATTTATGTTAAATACAAAAAGATCTATTGATTTTGAAGAATTACTTGATAAAAAAGTTGTACTAGAATTAGAAGAAATAAGAAGTGGAAGCGAAAAGTCACTTATTATGGGATTTATTTTAATGAATTTAGCAGAGGCAATCAAAGCAAAGTATAAGAAAAAAGGTACATTTAGACATATAACATTAATAGAAGAAGCGCATAGATTATTAAGTAAATTTACTCAAGGGGATAGTCCTAATAAGAAGCAAGGGGTTGAAACTTTTACAGATATGCTTGCTGAAATAAGAAAATATGGAGAATCTCTTATAATTGTAGATCAAATTCCTAATAAGCTTACATCAGAAGTATTAAAAAATACTAATACAAAGATAGTTCATAAGATATTTGCTCAAGATGATAAGGAAGCAATAGGTAATACCATGGTATTGTCAGATGAACAAAAAGAATTTTTGTCAAATCTTGAAACAGGTAGAGCAGTATTGTTTACTCAGGGATATCAAAAGGCGGTACAAGTTCAAATTGAACGAACTAGTGATACTACTAGTGATGAAATAATAAAAGAAGATAAGATTAGGGCAAAAGTAGTCGATTTTTATTGTAAAATATATAAAAAAGGTGTATTTCAAGGCTTAGAATGTTTTGACAATCAACCTTCAAGAGAAGAATTTGAAAAATTTCAACAGGATATAAATAATAGTGTTTTTTTACAAGCTTATGAACATTTTTTTAACAATAGACAAATTGGTTATGAAGAAAAACTTAAGGAAAATTTAAAAAATTCAATAGATGTCTTTGGAAAAGAATTCTTTGCTAAAATAATCCTAACACGTTATTATAATGGCAAAAGAATATATAGTGATATACAAGAAAAAGAAGAATTTATTAAAAAGTTTATAGATGATTATATAAATAATACAATAGACTTAAATTTTTGCAGAAATAAATTAGGAATATGGAGGTAATTAATATGAGTTTAATAAGTTCAATAGGAAGTTTTGTTGGGGGTATTTGCAGTAGTATATGTTCAGTTGCATCTAATATAGGAGGAGGCTTAAGTGGGTTTGTGGCAAAAGTATTTGATCCAGTTATTTTTCATACAATAGAAGCAATTGAAATTGCAATAAAAGTTATTGGAGCAGCAATAGGAGCATTAGCAGAAGCGTTAGGATTAACTAAAGAAGAGACACCAGAAGAAATTGGAATGAAAGCAGAGGAAGCTGAAAAAGAAGGAATAAAACCTGAGAATTTTGATTCGTATAGTGAATATATTGATCATTTACGTAACAATATAGAAATAGATAAAGATAAGCTAGATAATTTATCTAGAGAAGACAAATTGAAATATACAGCATTAGGTTCAAGTATATTGGTAAAAGGTATAGAAGAAAATAAAAACATGGAAATTCCTGCGGAATTTATAACTCAGATAGCAAAACAAAATTTAGAAGTAGATGAAGTAAGAGCATATATAGATAGTTTTAAGGAAAATGGATTGAATCTTAGAGATTTTAATAGCTATTTAGATGGTTCTTTAAATGATAATAAATATGAAAAAGTAGGAAATATAATAGAAAATACAATTAAAACATTAAACCCAGAAATGTCCGAAAATGAAATTGGTCAAAAAATAGATGATATGAGAAATAATAGTAGATAGAGTAGGATGATATAATAAATGAATGTTACACATAAAGTTTTATTTTATATAAATAAAAATATAATAAACCTTTATACAATAAGAGATAATAAATTTGAAGTAATGTTAAAGGGTGGAGAAGAAGAAATTTTATTTGATAATGAGTTTTGGAACTGGTTTAAAAGTGCAATATCCTATTCTAAAGAAACGGATTTAATAGATTATTGCATTATAACAGATAATTCTGTAAATATTTTACCATGTGATTTTAATGTTGTTAAAAAATCATCTTGGAAAGAATATGAAATAAAAAAATTTTATGATGAGAATATAATAAATTCTAATGTTATAATAAAAGATAAACTTGGAAATGTAATATTTTCATTAAAAAAAACAATTCAATTATTTGAAAAACACCAGAATATTGAGTATGAGATAATATCAATAGGAAATATATTTAAAAAACAAGAAGAAAAAACAAAAAATCAAATCTTAAATAATGGTTTACGTAATTATTATTTAGAAAAAATATCTACCAAATAATTTTATAACTTTTATATGTTTAAATAAAATTAAAAAGAACACATATTAAAAGTTAAATTGAGCTCTGTTAAATATATACAGTAAAAATACTGTTAACTATATTTATCAGGGCAATTTTTATGTTTACACTTAACTCTTGATGAGAATAAATTAAGATAAACAGTGCTTCTTATAACAATAAAAATGAAAATTACAGATACAAAAATTAATGATGTAAGATAAAAGCATAAAGGAAATGAAAGTGATTGGAGGGCAGATTTAGTAATTTGAATTTTTGCAGATGTAATATTAAATTTTTATTTTATGGAGGATGTAGCAATGAAAAAGATTAAAATGTTGAGCATGTTTTTATTTATTACAATTTTTATGTTTAGCATCTCAGGATGTAGTGGAAAGCCTTTAGGTGATTCAAAGGAAGAAGAAAAGAATATGTTTTACTTATATGGTAAAGAGAATGGTGAAGTGTATACATTAAATGAAAATATAGAAAAAGAAAAATTAGCTAGTCAAGTTCAAGATATATTTTATATAGATGTATTACAATCTTATGCTGAATTAGATAGTGATAATAATTTATATTTACTTGATAATCAGGGACAAAAAGATAAAATATCTTCAGATGTATCAAAGAATATTAATGTATCTAATAATGGAAACATATATTTTACAACAAATGATGGAGGATTATATAAAAAAGCTAAAGATAAAGAAAAAGAGAAAATCGCAGAAAATGTTTCTGAATATAAATTAATAAATGATGGGGATAACATAATTTATAAGGATAAAGATGAGAATTCTTATATAAAAAAAGCAGATCAGGATAAAATTAAGGTAGCTTCAAATGTTAATGATATAAAGTTAAATAATGATGAATCTATTGTTGCTTATATTTCAGATAATACTTTATATTTAAAGGATTTAGCTAAAGATGATAAGGAAAAAGTAGCAGAAAAATATAATAATGGTTCTTTAACTTTTATAGATAATAAGAAAATTCTTTATATGGATGATTATAATTTACAAAAAGGTAAAGGAGAGCTATACATTAAAGAGTTTGGACAAGATAAGAGAAAAATAGCATCAGATGTTAAATATGCACAAGCAGATATTAAAGGTGTTTATTATATAACAGATGATAATACTTTTAATTATAAAAAATATGATTCAGATGATAAAGCAAAAATCTTAGATGATGCAAAAGAGATAACGTCTAATGCAAATAATATGTATGTTTTAGATAAGGATAAAAATATATATAAGATAAATGAAAAAAATGAAAAAGAGAAAGTTGTACAAGATGCAAGTGATTATAATGTTACAAAGAATAATTTAGTAACTCTTAATAAAGAAAATGAATTATTATTTGATAATACAAAAATAGGGGAAGATGTAATTAAATTTGTTGTAAGTGGCAGTGATATAGCATTTATTAATAAATCTAATGAGGTTTATTTAAGTAAAAATGGATCGGAATCAGAAAAAGTTATAAGTGATGCGAAAGAGTATTCTAAAATTAAATTTAATAATTATGAATTATTTGTAAACAAAATGGAGGTTTCAGATATTACAGGTCAATGGAAGGCTGTAAATAAACAAACTAATGAAGCAATATATTTAAAGTTTGATAATGAAAAAAACATATATGCCTTAGCTTTTGATAAACCAGAAGAAAAACATCAATATACCATAGATTATAGTGATGAAAATGTAATAAATTTAACTTCAGAAGATGAAAAAATAGAATTAAATAAAGATGAAAATGGGAAGTTAAATATTAGATTTAGTGATAAAACAGTTGCTTCTTTTGAATCTGTAAGTAGTGATGAATATAATAATATAAAAAGTTTAGTAGAAAAGTTATATCCATTAGCTACAGGAATATTTGGTTCTAATTTAGTGTTTTTTAGTAATATAGAAACAATAGATGGAGTAACTTACTATGCTTATAACACAAAAGAAGGAGATCAAAGTACTGGAGTTTATTTTGATGCAGATGGTAATAAATTTACTAAAACAAATTCAGGTTTAAAACCTTATGTAACTTTAGAAAAATCAAGTGAAGATCAATATGAAAAGAATGACACATTTACTCAAGAAAATGCGACTAAATATGCAAAAACATATTGTGACAATAAATATGGAGATAATGCTGGAATTAGATTAAGTGTAGGGAGTAAGGAATATGAAAATGGAAAAGCATATTTTAATGTTAAATTAACTTCAATAGCTGCAGCGTCTCAAGGTGGAACAGGAACTATGGGATGGCTTAAAGTATATGAAGATGGAAATGTAATGGAAAAATAATAACTTAAATGTTGATATTGTAGTATAAATTAAATATAGCAAAGGGGTAGGTAAAATGAAATTTTCAAATTTATCATCAGGCAAGAAATTAATTTTAATAGGAGCTATTGTAAGCTTTATTTCACTTTTTTTACCATGGGTCAATGCAGGTATATTAAGTGTAAATGGATTTCAACAAGAAGGATATTTAATGCTATTAGTATTTATTTATCCTATAATAAAAGTATTAAAGAATAAAACTGTTAATATGAAAGGTGGACTTGCTTCATTGATATTAGGTTTAATTTTTATGTTATCTTTTATAAAAACTAAAGATACTGAATTTTTTGGAGCTTCAGTAAATCTTTCGGCTTCTGGAATGTATGTAATGATTGTAGGATTAATAATTTCAATTGTTGGTGTAATTAAGGACAACAAAAAAATAGATAAATATTAAAAACATAAAATTATTATAAAAAATTAAAGCACTTACTTAGCTAGGTGCTTTTGTATTACCATTTCAAATTATAAAATATGATATGTAATATATTCATAAGCCTTATGTTATAATATTTATATAAAATTTGATTATAGATTTAGATATTTAAAGGAGAAAATAAATGATAGTATATCATGAATTTATTGTCTAAACATAGGGTGGAGGTAGATTAAGTGAAAGAGAATATATTATTTTTAAAGTATTATGATATAACAGTAGGATTACTAAGTCTAGAAAATAATATACCAAAACAATTAGAGATATTAAGACCAGATTTATTTTTTGATAGATATAAAAAAAATATTTTATTTGGGGATGAATTAATAGATTGGATAAAAGATAGAGTAAGACCAAATGCACAGATTGGGTTAAATAGAATTTTAAAATCACTTGGTATAGATGATAGTGGTTCTATGTGGTATTGGGAGCTATTTTTAAAAACTAAAGGAATGAATGTTAAAGATAGATTGTGGATATCAGAAAATGAATTCGATAATAGTCCGTGGGACTTATTGCTAACTATAGATAAAGATATACCAGAGGTTGATTTATATAAGAAGTATTTAATAGTAAATAAAAGTTATTATAATATAAATCTTATAGGAGCATGTGAAAAATCTATAGTAAGGGTAAATGGCAATCTAGCTATATTAAAACATTCTCTTCAACATAATACTTTTGATGGAATAGCAGAGGAGTTATGTTATTTAATAGCTCGTACATTAGGGATAAATTGTGCAGAAGCTAAGTATCTTGGTAATGGATTAAGTTTATCATTTATTGATGAAAATATAGATTTAATTCATGCAGAAGCGTTTTTAGATACTGATAGTAGAAATATAGAAGTTTTATACAAAAAATTAGTTTTTAAGGATATTGATAAGAGAGTACGTATTGATTTTTTAAGAATGTTTTTATTTGATATATTAACTAGGCAAATGGATAGAAACTTAACTAATTTTGGATTTTATAAAATTAATTCATATGTTAAATTATATAGATTATATGATAATGGACTCAGCTTATTTTCAAGTGTTAGATTTAATCCTAATTTAGTGTACTCATCAGTATATGGTAATTCTGAAGATGTATTAAAGTATATAGTAAGACAATTAAAAAATGAATTAGTGGATAAACCTTTTGCAGGAAAATTAACAGTGGAGTTTTTAGAAGATATATTTAAACCATATGCAAATGAGATATTAGAAGTTAAAGGAACTGACTATAGAGATATAATAAAATGGATTATGGATATGTATAATCATATTTTAAAAGAGTTTTAATAAAGTAGATATTTTGATAGTAAGTATTAATTGCATTAGCCATCAAATTAACATAGCATATTGAGAGTGTAGTTACTATAATAAATCGAAAAGCCGTAAAGATACCACTATTTTTCTTTGAAACTAGGGGTATCTTTTTACAATTACTTAGTGAATAATGTTGAAACTATTATTTGTGATAAAAAATATTTACTATTATAAGATTTCAAGAATTTATATTTTATAAAATATGGTTTTAAGTATATAATTTATACTATAAAACAATATTTCTTTTTAAATAAAAAATATGGAGTTTAAGATGTTAAAATTAAAAAATTTAAATAAAAAAACTATAGAATTGGATGAAATAGAAAAGATCTTTAAAATAAAATCATACAAAGAATTATATAAGTTAGTTAATACTCTTATAAATAATAAAGAAATAAATCCAATAAGAAGTACTGGAGGAAATGGAAAAAATCCTACATTATACAAGAGATATAGGGTTATAGAAGAGGAAGAAGATTACAGTGAACTTTTAAATGAATTAAGTTTTAAACTTTCTCCTAAACTTGAAATATCTTATTATAAAAATCATTTAAAAAAATATAAGGAACATAGAGAATATATTTTAAAATTAAATGAGTTTATTATAAATAAGGAAACTTTATTAAAGCAAAGTGTTTCTATGAATGAAAGATCATTTCAAATATGGGGAAGAGAGAAGTTTATTCAAAAAGAAGAAGGCAAATTAATATTAAAAAATTTAGGATTGGATTTAGGGTATTTAAATTATTATGAAACATCAGAGCCGTTAGCTTATTATTCAAAATCCAAAAAAGTTCCTCAAAATATACTTATCTTAGAAAACAAAGACACATATTATACTATGAGAAAATATTTGATAAATGGAGGAAATGAAATTCTAGAAGAGAATATAAGTACATTGATATATGGTGGCGGAAAAAATGTAAATAAGGCCTTTAAAGATTTTGAGATTTCAGTAGAAGAATATGTTTCAAATAAAGAAAATAAACTTTTATATTTTGGTGATTTAGATTATGAGGGAATAGTTATTTATGAAAGTTTATATAATTTGCTTAAGGAGAAATATAGAATATCACCTTTTATAAGCGGTTATAAAAAAATGATAGATAAATATATTAAAGAAAAAATAATATTACCTAAGACTAAAGAAGGTCAAAATAGAAATATAAAGGATGAATTCTTAAATAAATTTGATAATAGTTATAGAATAAAGATTAATGAAATATTAGAAAATGGTTTATATATTCCACAAGAAATACTTAATATTAGTGACTTATAAAAATGTTATATGTAAATTTATAATTTGGAATATATTTCTGATATATGCAGGAGGGAAAATGGATTTTAGTTTTTTAGATGTGCAACATATAAGGATGAAAAAAATAGGCGCATATGCCTTATTGTTTAGAAACAGTATAGCTAAAGGTACATGGAAAAAGTATGGATTTGAAGAAGGATATGAACAAGATAATTTGATTTTTTCAGTATTACTTTACATAATGGAACAATCATTAAAAGAAGAAATATGTACAATTGATTATATTGGAAGTTTTATTGATGAACTAAATTTCCTTCATTTTAAAAAAGAAATTACTTACGAGGATTGTAAGGAATTAGCGGAATTTATAGTGAATACGGTTTTATGTGATGAAGGTAAAGCAATGTATTTTAAAGCTTTTAATTTTAAAGTGGGAGAATATGAAAATCTAAATATAAGCTTTATTAAAAATAAGATGGAATATATAGAAGGAGTAAGAAGAGTATCATATTCATTAACGGATGATGGATATTCACTTCTCTTATCTACCTTGGAAATTGAAGAAAATTTAAAGATGACTATTCATGAGATAGTATTTAAATTGCATTTAGACAAGGCTTCTTATGATAAGGCGGTAGATGATATTAAAAATATTTTCAATATGCTTAGAGTAAGAGTTCAAAGTATGGAGGATGCAATTAGAAAAATTAAAGAAAATCCATTAAGTTATTCTACTGAAGATTATAGAAATATGATGGAAGGGAACTTAGAACTTTTAAAAAATAGTAAGATAAAATTCATGTTACATAAAGAATTTATTGAAGAAAAAATAAATGAGTTTATAGAAAAAGATATACATCTTAAAGAATTAGATGAAAAAGAAAAAGAAAGCTTAATCAATCTTAAAATAATTGAAAATTATTTAAGTAGAACTATAGATGAGGATCAAAGAATATTAAAAAAGCATTTTGATTTAAAAGAAATCTATGGAAGAGAGCTTGAAAATATATCAAAAATGGCATTGATAGAAAGATTTAATTTTAAAACAGAAGTTTATAATAAAATTTTAGATAATCCAGAGAAGTTAGAAAATATTGAGGTGTTTTTAAGACCCCTTTTTAAGATGGCACCAGGGAAGATTTATAATATTAATAAAGCCTTAGAGTATCAAAAGAATATAAAGGAAAAATCGTTAGAAAATGATGAGTTTATTACATTTGACGAAGGAGATTTATTAGAAGAAGAAAATAAAAGAAAGCTTGAAAGACTTGAAAAATATAAAGGGGTAATTGAAATAATATTAGAGCTTGCATATGAAAGAGGAAGTATTTCTTTAAATGAAATAAATGATTTGCTTAAGGAAAGTGATATTTTAATTAATAGTTTAGTTCCAAGTGTTCAAATTTTTAGGGAAGTTATAATAGAAATGCTTAAAAATAGGATTATTGATATAGAAGAAATAAGAGAAGAAAGAAAAAATACAGTAGAAACTGGAGAAATAGAATTTCAATTAAACAAAAGCATTTTAGAGATACTTGATACTAATAGAAGTCTTAAAAGAATATCCAAAATTAAAGTGGAAAGAATCATAGAAAATATTGATGTTAAATTAGAAGGATTAAAAGATGAAAATGGATTAATCAAGAATTTTTTATGTTCAGATATTTCTTTTACTGTTACAGAGGGAGGATTTAAATTATAATGAGCTATTCAATAGATGAAATTAAGATGAGTAACAAGATATTTTATTATCTATTAAAGTATAGAGAATTGAAAGAAGGAGAAAGTGAATTATATAAGGCATATTCTGAAAATGAGAATATAACTCAGCTAGTAAAAGAACAAGGAGAAGCTTCAGAGTCTTTTGTTAAAAAGTATGGGGGAGTAGTATATCTTATACCAAAAGAAGAAAATGATTTTTTAGGATACTCAAAAGCAGAATTAAAGAAAGCACTTTGTAAATCAAATGCTAATGATAAAGATTACTATTTATCTCAATTTGTAATTTTAACACTTCTTGTAACATTTTATAATTCACAAGGTATTTCTAGTAAATCTAGAGATTATATAAAGGTTGGGGAATTTCTTAATATAATAAGTGATAGATTAAATGAGGGAGTAGAAAGTGCTGGAGATGACAAAAATGGTATAGCTTTTGAAAACATTCTTGAAAGATTTGAAGCATTAAAAAGTAGCGACAAGAAAAGCATATCTAAGACAACAAAAGAAGGATTTGTTAATACGATTCTTAAATTTTTAGATGATCAAGGATTAATTTATTACATACAAAGTGATGATATGATAAAAACAACAAAAAAATTAGATAGCTTTATGGATTGGAATTTATTAAATAAAAATAATTATAATAGAGTTTTAAGAGCTCTAGGAGAGGAAGTAAATGAGTAAAATAAATAAAATTCGGTTAGTAAATTTAAATTATAATAATAACACAATGAAAATTGATGATGAGAGTTTCTATTTAGATGGTGAAAATACCATGTTTAATCTTAGAAATGGTGGTGGAAAATCTGTACTTGTTCAAATGATTATGGCCCCTTTTGTAAATAGAAGAAATAGAAATTTAAAAGATAGAACATTTGAAAGTTATTTTACCTCTTCAACTCCAACATATATTTTAATTGAATGGAAATTAGAAGATGGGGCAGACTACCTTTTAACTGGAATGATGGTTAGAAAAAGAGAAGTTGTTTCAGATGAAGATTCAAAAGATAAATTAGATATTATAAACTTTGTTCATGAATATAAAGATAAGAATGAAAATGATATAAGTAATATTTCTATTATTGATGAAAAAGGTCATGGAAGAACTATTAAAAGTTTTACTAATTCTAAAAAACTTTTTGAAGAATTAAAGAAAGATAGAGACATTAAGTTTAATTATTATGATATGAATAATTCAGCTACTATTAGTGCATATTTTAGTAAATTGGCTGAGTATAAAATTAATTATAAGGAATGGGAAACTATAATTAAAAAGATAAATCTTAAAGAATCTGGACTTTCAGAGCTTTTTGCAAATGCAAAAAATAGTGAAGGTTTAGTTAAAGAATGGTTTCTTCCAGCAATAGAAAATAAGCTTAGAAAAGATGAAGATAGGATTAAAAATTATAGGCAGCTTTTAGATAGTTATATTAAACAGTATAAAGAAAATAAAAACAATATAGATAAAAAAGAAAAAATAGAATTATTTAGTGAACTTTCTAAAGAGATATTTTCTGCAAGTAATGATTTTATAAATACAATTAATAATAGAGAATTTTTAGAGAATAAAATAAGTAATGTTATTTTATATTTAAAAGAAACTTTAAATAGTGGAGAAGTAGAAGAAAATAAGTTAGATGAGTTAATAGATGATTTGAAAAATCAAGTAAAAGAATTACAATATGAAGAGCAATCTCTTAACATATATATAAAACAAAATGAGATAGATAAATTAAATGAAAATAAAGAAAAACAAGAAGATTTAGTAGAAGAAAGTAAAAATAATATTGAAAAACTAAATAGAAGAAAAAACATATTAACTTGTTCAAAGCTTCATAGAGAATATAAGGTTTTATCAGAAGAACTTCAAAGTTTTGAAAATGAACTTGAAATATTACATAAGAAAAATGAAGATTTTTCTCCACGAATAAATGATTTAGGTTATACATTAAGGGAAATTTTAACTGAAGAGCTTAAAGTGATAAATCAAGAAGAGAATATTAAAATTACTTTGAGAAAATCTCTTAAAAATGAAAAATATAATATCGAAGATTCATTAAAACTCAATAGAAATAGTATTATAAGTTTAAATAAAGAAGAAGGTAGCTTACTTGCAAGCATTGAAAGTTTTCATAAAGAAGAAATTAAATTTAATAAAGAGTATGATGAAAACGTAGTTAGAAATATTTCAGGCTTTTTAGATGAAGAAAAGTTAATTAAATTAGATAAAGATATAAAAGAAGATGGGATTAATTTAAATAAGGAAAGAAAAAATAATGTTGAACTTTTATTAAAGATTAAAGAAGATTTAAAAAGTAAAGAAAGAGAAAAAATTAATAATTCTAAAGAATTAAGTATCACAAAATATGATTTAGAAAACAGAAATAAAGATTTAGAGAAGTTTAATCAAGAAATAGAAAAAAGAATAGAAGTAATTAAATATATTGATTTTGAAGAAGACAAACTATTTGAATCAGATAAGCTTATTGAAGCCTTTAATAGAAAAATAAACTTGATAAAGGACGAAGAGATAAAACTTAGAAGAAAAAGTGACAAGGTAACTTCTGAATTAGAAAAACTTGAAACAGGCAAGATACTAGAATTACCAAAGGAAGTTGAAGAATGTCTTAAGAAAAAAGATATTAACATAGTTTATGGAATGGAATGGATTAAGAAGAATGGATATTCAGCAAAAGAAAATGAAAAATTTATAGAAAATAATCCTTTTATACCATATTCAATAATAATGGATTCTAGAGAAATAGAGATTTTAGAAAAGGAATCTTTAGATGTATTTACATCTAGTCCAATTTCTATAATTAAGAGGGAAGACTTAGGAGAAAAGCTATGTGAAATAAATCAAGGTATTTTAAACTTAGAAAAATTAAAATTCCTTATTTCATTTAATAATAAACTTTTAAACGAAAAAGAACTGTTGAAGTTAATAGAAGAAAAAAAGTTAGAATTAAGCAAAATAATAAATGATATCAAAGTCAAAGAAGAAGATACAGGGTTTTATCTAAAAAAGAAAAATTTTATTGAAAGTTCATCATTAACATTTGAATGTTATGAGGGATTAAAAAATCAAATAGAAACTTTAAATGAAAAAAGTGAAGATTTAAGAGTTATTGAGATAAAATTAGAAAAAGACATTTCTATTATAGAAGACAATATGGGAAAAACTGAAAAAATAATAAAAACTTTATATAACAAAATAGAGAAAAATATAAAAAAAGAACAGGACTTCTTAAGTTTAAAACTTGAGTATGATAAATATAAAAAAAATAAAAACTCTCTTGAAAAATTAGAAGAAAGAATAAAGTTAACTAATAATTCTATTGAAAAAGATGATAAGAGAAATAAAGATATTGAAATTGAATTAAATGATTGTGAAGAGAGTATTAGATACTATGCAAGTCAAAGTATTAATATCTCTGAGGATTTGATAGAATTTGAAGTTTATAAATCAGGTTCTTTTATAGAAAAAGATAAAGAAGATTTAATTTCAGAATATAAATCTTTAAGAAAAAATATAGAGAGTTCAGAAAAGGAATTAAAGAATAAAATAAAAGGTTGGACTGAAAAATTTAATGAAATTGAGGATGATCTTAATCATAAAGTAAATCAGTATAAATTAGAAGAATGTGAGTATACAACTATAACTTATGATAGATACAAAGAAACTGAAGTAGAAGAAAATTTATCAAAAGAATTAGAAAAAATGGATAAATTAAAAGAATTCTTAGGTGAAATAAAATCAGATTTGAAAATTGCAAATAATGATTTGAGCAGATATTATAAAGATATGAAAAAAGCTTTCGATAAAGAGTTACCTAAGGACAAAGATCTAATATTTGAAAAGAATTATAAAGAGGAAGAAGCTAAATTAACATTAAAGATTCAAGATAATTTAAAGGAAAAAGAGAAATTAGTAAAGTTAAATAGGAAGATAAGTAGTAGTTTAAGTAATTTAAGTGAACATAGTAATTTAGAAGTTACAAAAGAAATAGAGATAAAAATAGAATTTAATAATTTAGATGAATTTATAGGAAAATTAAAAAGAGATTTAAATACCCTAAAAAGGGATGAAGCAACTAAAGAAAATGCACTTGGTAGAATAATGTTTACTATTGCAGGCAAAGAAGAATTTAAGCAAGAAAGTTTCTTTAAAGATCCAATAAACACTCTTATAACACTTGTATCTAAACCTAAAGAACTTATAGAACAGTTAGTTATGTTACAAGATTCATATAATAAGTTAATGAAAAAGATAGGTTATGATATAGAGTTAATAGAAAAAGAAGAAGAAAATATATTAGAAAGCTTATTAGAGTATATAAATGATATTCATGAAAATATAGCCAAGATTGATAACAATTCAACTATAACAATTAATGATAAAAGAGTAAAAATGCTTAATATAACTGTGGCAGAATGGGAAGAAAATAAAGAAATTTATAAAATGAGATTAAAAGATTATGTTGATCAGTTAAGAAATCAGTGTATATTAACATTGGAAAAAAATGAAAATATAGAGGAGATAATAGGTAACAAGATAAATATAACTAAGCTTTATGACGAAGTTGTATCTATAACTTCTATAAATATTAAACTTTATAAAATAGAAGAAGATAAGCAAAGACAAATAAGTTGGAATGAAGTATCAACAAATTCAGGAGGAGAAGGATTCCTTTCAGCCTTTGTAATTTTATCTAGTTTATTGTCTTATATGCGAAAAGATGAAAGTGATATATTTAATAGAAGAGAAGAAGGAAAAGTTTTAATAATGGATAATCCATTTGCTCAAACAAGTTCAGCACATCTTTTAAAACCACTTATAGATATTGCAAAGAAAAGTAATACTCAACTTATATGTTTAACAGGACTTGGAGGAGATTCTATATACAATAGATTCGATAATATATATGTTTTAAATCTTGTACAATCTAAAATAAAAAGTGGTGTGAAATATTTAAGAAGTAATCATTCAAAAGGTGAAGATGAAAAAGAAGTTATGGTATCATCAAGACTTAAGATTGAGCAAGAACAAATAAGACTATTTTAAATGGTAGGCATATCAAGAAAATTAGATGACATAAAAAAATTAATGATTAAGTAGTTTAATTTTTAATAATAAACATGCTGAAATAATATATTTATAAAGTAAGACTTATAATAATTAAAAATACATTTGCAATATTTTAAGTATATAAAAATATTTTATATTATTAGAAATAATGTTTAACAATCTTCTTGAAAAATTCTGGAGGAAAGTATATTGGAAGATAAGAGCAATATAAAAATAAGATATTTGCATTCTAATACTAATAAAGAGTTGAAAAATAGATATACTGATGAATACAAAATTTATACTCCTAAAATTGCAAAAAAATATAAGAAGACTTTTAAAATTTTACTTAAACTTACTAAAAATAGAGATAAGACTTTATATATAATGTATGACAAGGTTAAAAAATGGTATGAAGCAGAAAATATAAACATGAGCATGGAAAAGATATATGTTAAAACAAAGCTAGGTTCTTATTTAAGTGGAGGCTGCGGAATAGAGGCATCTCTTTTAACTAATTTAACGGCAAGTGCTGTTTTTGCTTATACTAGTCTGTATATAAAAAAACTTGGAACTATATCAATACTATGCTATATGTTAATGATATCTTTCTATGGACTTATTGTACTAATCAAAGAAGATGATGAAGTAGAAATGTATAATTTATTTTTAGAAGTACTAAATGAATTAGGAACAAGCAGTGAATAAAATTTTTTTTTCTACACAATATATTAGTGTAGAAGGGAAGTGTTTAAGATGTATACACCTAAAAGATCTTGTAGTGAAGAAGAAAAAAATGTTAATCGTTATAATGGGGAAGGATATCACGACCTTGGAATGGTTACAGAAAATAAAATGTCAAATATAGCGTCTAATCCTTTAACTGAACATTATCATGTTAAAGGATTTAATGATAGTACAGGAGAAAAGTATACACATACCAAGTAAAATTAAGTAGTAAATGGTGTGAATTTCCAGAATAAAAAAGCATAAAAACTTAATTTTTACACAAGCTATATGTGTAGGAAGGAAGTGTTTGTTATGAGTAATGAAAACGGAAGTTGTGGTCATCATGATAACAGTAACCTTAAGACTTGTAATGGATGTTCATGCCATGAAAAGGAAACACCATTGACTAAAGAAACAGTGAATGATACATCAGGAAAAAGCGCCACTTGTAATAACTGGTCATCAGTACCTAAAAATTATGATATTAAAGAACCATTTGAAAAACATGAAAAAACTGCTACAAATAATCAATGGTGTTCTTGTTCAAAGTAATAAGAAAACATCTATATTACAAACATAAGTTTTAAACTTAATTCCTTTCAAAAATAATGAAGCTAAATCACACTAAATATCAAGAATATAGTTATATGTAAGTATAATAATTATAAATATTTATTTATAATACTTGATGCAAAAAGTGATTTGGTAAATTATTTGGAGAGTTCCAGATATAATAAATTTATTATGTCTGGAACTTTTTTATTGTACAGGAAATTATAGAATTATTAAAGCTTATAAAGCTAATAATATTTAAGATTAGGAATAGATTTAGTGAAGAATTGTATTATGATATAATTTTATTAGATTTATTAAAAAACACATATTTAAATTATTTAAATACTAGGAGTTAATAGTATATTATGGAACAATTAAAAAGCATTTTAGATAATGTTATATATCTAGATATTGAAACAACAGGATTAGACGAAAACAACTGTGAAATAATCGAAATTGGTGCAGTTAAAATAAAAAATTCAAGTGTAACTACATATGAGGTACTAATAAGACCTAAGGGAAATGTTCCTGTAAGCATTTATAAACTTTGTCAGGGGTTAAAAGAGGAAGAGCTTATGAACTCAAAGTACTTAGAAGATATAAAGAATGAGTTATTAGTTTTTTTAGAAGATTTACCACTCATCTGTCATAATGGACACTTTGAAAGAAAATTTCTTTCTTATCATATTCCTGAGATAAAAAATGAGATATTTGATTCTATGGAACTTTCAGCAATACTTGAACCTTGGAGAAAAGAGTATAATTTAGATTCTTTAATAAAGAGTATCACGATTTTAGATAAAGATGAATTTCATAGAGGTCTTGAAGATTCAATTGATACTTTAAAGGTGGTAAACTCACTTTTATGTAGAGAGTGGATTAGAGAAGAAAGTAAAAAGAAAAATAAATCACTATATAATATTATAGATAAAGACTATGAATTTTTAAAACATTGGGAATGGAAAGAATATTTATTGAAGCCAATATTATTTAATATAGAGGATTATCCTTATGTAAGTTATGAAGAAAATAAAAGGCAAGATGTTAAGCTAAAAAGACTACCAATAGATTATGAAAAGTATGAAGAGTTATTAGTTAATGAAGAAATATGGAATAATGGCGGTGATTTTGGCTACCAATATAGGGAAGATCAAAAGAACTTTTCAAATAAGATAAGAGAAAATATAGAAAATGAAAAAAGAATATTTATAGAAGCACCAACTGGAAGTGGAAAAACATTTGCATATCTTCTTATAGCAGCAACTAAAGCTTATTTAAACAAAAAGAATAAGAAAATAGAAGATGCAAGTTATTTTATATCTACAAATACCAAAGAACTTCAAAATCAACTTATTGAAAAAGATATACCAATGATACTTAAAAAACTTGGATTAGACAAAAAATTGAACTATGGAGCTATGAAAGGAAAAGCAAATTATATTTGCATAGATAGATTAAATAAATGTGATGCACTTAATGAAAGCAAAGAAAGTAGTTTAACTCAATTGTTTTTAAGAAGATTATGTGATGGTGGTAAACATGGAGATATAGAAAATATAAGCTATTGGGCATATATTCATTTTGAAATTGATAAATATTTAAAAGCAATAAATTGTGATAATGAATCTTGTGATTTGGATAGATGCATTAAACCATGTTATTTAAAAAATAGGTATAATGAACTTCCTAGTGAAAATATAACTGTTATTAATCATTCATTATTATCATGTTATCCATATTCTGAAAAGAAAAAGATAAACCACTTAATAATTGATGAGGCTCATAATTTAATGGATAAATGCTATGATTTCTTTTGTGAAGAGTTTATTTCTAATGAATTAATAGAGTTATTAAATCAAATAGAAAAAGGACATCCAAGTATTTATACTCAACTTAGGACATTAAATGCAGAATATGGGTATAGAGAAAATATAGATTTAAATAAATTGAGATTTTTAGTTGAAGAGATTAATAGTAATATAATTATACTGTTAAATGAGTTTAGAAGTATAGAATTAGCGAATGGTAAGTATAATTTTACTACTGAATTCTTTTTACCTAAAGATGAATTAAAAGATATAATGAAGGACTTAAGATTACCAATATCTAATATAAAAGAAAGTATATATGGAATATATAAGGTTTTAAATGATTATATAAGAAATATCACATTAGAAGATGAAACAAACGGAGATAAAGAGCTTAGAAGTTTGAATGATTATGTAGGCAAATTAAAAGATAACTTTAATATAATAGATAAATTTTTAGAAGAAAGTACATTTTACGCAAAAGAATTAGAAATAGATATGGAATATAAAGGATTTACATTTAGAAATATACCTTTAAACGTTGGTGAATTAGTAAATGAACATATGCTTAAAGAAGTAAAAAGTACAACTTTCTTATCAGCAACTTTAAGAATAGAAAATTCTTTTAAAAAGATAAAGAAACATTTAGGTCAAGAAAATTCTGATGAGTTTATAATTCCATCCACATTTAATTTAAAACAAAAAACAAAAATATTTGCTTTAAATGATATAGGTTCTTATGATAGTCCAAATTACACTAAGAATATGGCATATTTTATATTTAATACTGCTAAAAAGTTAAATGGACATATACTTGTTTTATTTAATAGTAACAATAGAAAACAAGAAGTTTTTGATGAATTGCAATTATTAACTAGTGGAACAAAGATAGAAGTTCATGTAAATAGAAAAGCTATTTCATCTCTAAATGATAAAAATAGAAGTGTTATAGTATTAGGGGGAAAAGGATTCTTTGAAGGAATAGACATAGCTGGAGAGGGACTTACATGTGTGATGTTAGATAAATTACCTAATTATAGTATAGATTACCCAATATTAAAAGCTATAACAACATATCAAAGTAAGAGATACCAAGAAGTTAATTATCCTCAACTATGTATAAAAATGAAACAGATATATGGAAGATTGATTAGAAGTGATTTAGACTATGGATATTTTGTTATATTAGATCCAGGGAAGAATTCTAATACAATAAGAAATATAGAAAGAGATCTTAGCGGCCCAGAAATTGAAATTCTTAATTCAGATAGAGTATTAGATAAAATTGATTATGACTATAAGTTTTGGAAAAAGTATAATTTAAATATTTTGTTAAGAGATATGAGAAAGAAAAATAAAAACATTGAAATTGAATTCAATAATGAAGCGAGAAAGCATAAAATTTTTTGGGAACTTTTGGGTATAAAAGATGAGCAATGTTATTTTCGTAACATAGATTTTAATTTAAAGGCTAAATTATAGATAATAAGATAGATGAAAATAAATATTGAAAAAATTATTTTATTAATACCACTTATTTTTATATTACCTATGTTTTTTGAAGATAAATTAAGAGGGGTACTAATGGCAGAACCAGTTGCAGATATACTAGCAGCAGTATCAACTATAATTTGTTTTATAATTTTTTCAAAGAAATTATTTAATATTAAAAAGTAATAAATAAGAATATTTATAAGGATTGAATCAACTAATTTATAAGTGATTCAATTCTTTTTTTGCATAAATAAAGCATATAATTTTTGAATTTAGATAAGTCAACTCTTTTTATTAAATTATAAACATTACAAAAGGAATAGTTATATGAAAAATTTGATAAAATAAATATGTTTAAGAAAGAAAGTTAGGTGTAAATAAATATGAAAAAAGTTTCGAAAAGATATATACTTATGTTGAATTTAATTGTTATGTTTGCATTTAATATGGCACATCCCGTTACTCCAAGGTTAATTACAGAATTATCATTACCTTCTTTTATGTTTGGTATATTTTTTGCTTTTATGTCTATTGCAACATTTATTTCATCTCCAGTTTGGGGAAAGCTATCCGATGAAAATGGAAGAAAAAGATATTTAATATATGGTGTTTGTGGATATGGAATAAGTCAAATTGGTTTTGGTTTTTCAAAAAATACAATATTCATATTAATCTTTAGATTATTAGCAGGTGCCTTTGCAGCAAGTTATATAACAGTTTCAATGGCATATATAACAGATATAACCAATAACAAGAATCGGATAAAGTATTTGTCATATTATTCTGCTTTTGGTTACGTAGGAAGTTCTTTTGGATCACTTATGGGAGGTGTAATAGGAAGCAATAAATATAAATTAACATTTTTATTTCAATTTGTTGTATGTTTGATAATAACCTTGTTAATAAATTTTTTTATAGGAGAGAGCATAAGGACACCATCTTTGACTATAAACAAAAAACTTAAAATATATGAAGGTGAAAAAATTAAAATAAATCTAAAATCTGTACTAGGAATTATGATAATAGCAGTTGCATTAACTTCTTTTTCAACAACAAGCTATAATTCAACAATAAATTATTATGTTGAAGCAGTTTTAAAGTTGTCACCTAGTGTAATTGGTATAGTGATGTTTGTATCAGGAATGATAGGTCTTATAATGAATTTTTTTGTAAATCCTTATTTAGCACAAAAATTTAATGAAAAGAATCTCTTTAAAGCAGTTGTAGTTTTTTCAGGAATATCTCTTATAATAGCATCATTAATAGAAAATTTAATTATTGCAATAATTTTTGTGATAATTTTTTTAGCATTTATTTCTTTAATAATACCTATACAACAAAGTATAATATCTAAGGAAGCTAACAAAAATTATGGTATGATAATGGGAATGCAAAATTCGTCTAAAGCATTAGGAATGGTAGCAGGATCTTTATTTTCAGGATTTATATTTAATATTGGAAGTAAGTTACCTTTTATAATAGCTGGATTAATATTAATAATTACATATTTTATATTAATTTATACAAAAAAATTTAAAGACGATGAATTTCCAAATTGCAAGAATTTTTGATAAAAAATGATTAGTTTTATTAAAAACTATTGTATTATATTGAGAACGTCTCAATAAACTATAATTTATTTGAATAAATAAAGTTTATATGTTATAATTTCAACATTCATACGAAAGGCTCGTATATTTTCGATATAATGGTTGAAAAGTTTCTACCTGCTATCCGTAAATTAGCAGACTACGAGGTATTGTTAAAATTCTTGATTAATTATTATCTAGAAATGCAACACCTCAAATTTTATAATTTGAGGTGTTTTTTTGTTAGATTTATTTAAACATATATTAGTTATTTACGCGTCTTTAGGTATGATTATTTTTACTAAGAGGGGGATAAATAACATGCAATTAGAATTAGAGCAAACGAAAATGCCTAAAATGAAAGAAGATAATTTGTTAAAAAATCAAGAAGATATACAATTACTTTATGGTATTGATGACAAACCTAATTTAACTACTCAAATATTATTAGCATTTCAAAATATATTTGCAGCATTTGGAGGAATTATAGTTGTCCCATTAGTTATTTCAAGTGCATTAGGATTTGACACTGCAACTTCAACTGCTCTTATGAGTGCAACGATTTTAGCTGCTGGAATAGCTACAGTTATTCAATCTAGAGGAGTTGGGCCTGTAGGATCAAGAGTAGCATGTATAATGGGAACAGATTTTACCTTTGTTTCACCATCTATAGCTGTTGGAAGTGTTTTTGGAATTCCAGGTATTATAGGTGCAACAATTTTGGGCTCATTTGTAGAAATAATTTTAAGTTTTATAATTAGACCACTAATGAAATTATTTCCACCATTAGTTACAGGAACAGTTGTATGTTTAATAGGTCTTACATTACTTCCAGTATCTATGGATTGGGCAGCTGGTGGTGTAGGTTCATCAAGTTATGGCAGTATAATGAATATTTCAATAGCTATGTTAGTAATGATCGTTACACTGCTTTTAAATAGATATGGAAAAGGATTAGTGAGCAGTGCTTCAATTTTAATTGGTATGGTAATGGGGTATATAATATGTATACCACTTGGAATGATGGATTTTACTACTGTAAGAGAGGCAACCTTTTTATCATTTCCTAGAATATTTTCATATGGTGTAACTTTTGATTGGAAAGTAGTAATACCTTTTATTCCCGCATATTTTGTTACTACAATAGAAACAGTTGGATGTTTAAAAGCAATAGGCGAGGTTTCTAAAATAGATATGGATGATAAAAGAGTTGGAGCAGGGGTATTGGCTGACGGAGTTGGAAGTATGTTAGCAGGAGTTGTTGGAACATTTCCTAATACTTCTTTCAGTCAAAATGTAGGATTAATTCCATTAACAAAAGTAGCTAGTAAATATGTTGCAATGATGGCTGGAATTATATTGATTATATTAGGCTTTTTTCCTAAGTTTGCAGCTTTAATAAATATAATACCATCACCAGTTTTAGGCGGTGTAGGAATAGTTATGTTTGGTACTGTTGCAGCATCTGGAATTAAGACTTTAAGTAGAGTAAAGTTAAATAATAGAAATTTATTAATAATAGCAACATCAATAGGTCTTGGAGTTGGAATTACATTCCGTCCAGATTTTATAAGTCAATTACCAGAAGGATTAAAAATGATATTCTCATCTGGTATTTCAACTGGAACTATTGTAGCTTTAGTTTTAAACTTAATATTAAAAGATGAAAAAAGTGAGGTAAAATAAAAATGGAAAATTTACATAAGCGTATATTAGAAGAAGGACAGGCACTTTCAAATGAAGTGTTAAAAGTAGATTCATTTTTAAATCATCAAGTAGATGCTGATTTAATGTATGAAATGGGCACATATTTTAAAAATTACTTTAAAGATCATAATGTAACTAAAATATTTACAATTGAAAGTTCAGGAATTGCACCAACTGTCATGACAGCTATGCAAATGAATTTACCAATGGTAATATTAAAAAAACAAGCATCTAAAATATTAAATGGTGATGTTTATCAAACAACAGTACATTCATTTACAAAAGGTACAGATTATGAACTTACACTTCAAAAGAAGTATATAAATGAAGATGATAATATATTAATTATAGATGATTTTTTAGCTAATGGAGAAGCAGCACTTGGAGCGGCAAGATTAGTAGAAGGTGCTGGAGCTAAAGTTGCTGGAATTGGGATTGTAATAGAAAAATCATTCCAACCAGGTCCAAAACTTTTAGAAGAAAAAGGATATGATTTATATTCTTTAGCTAGAATAGAAAAGCTTGAAAAAGGAATCATAAAAATTAAAAAATAATTCTTTTAAAATTATATATGCATAACTAAAACTAGAATCGTAGTTAGATTAGTATTAATTATGAATTCTAGTTTTTGTTATTACTTTATTCTTTTGAAAATTTTATTACTAATTAATTTTTGTATAACTAAAACACATAGCATAATTTACTTTATTATAGAACACTTGGTAAATTTATATATTTTATGTTAGTATTGTACATGGAGTTTTTTAGATATTTGTAGTTATTTATATAGACAAAAGGGGGGAGAAATAGTGACAATAACAAAACAGTTAATAAACATAGTAGAAGATAAAGTATTTCTTCGTAAAACAATAGCCATTGCTATTCCAGTAACTATACAAGCTTTACTTAATACAACATTAAATCTTATAGATACTATGATGATAGGGCAATTAGGGGAAACCACCATTGCAGCTGTAGGACTTGCTAACAAAGTCTTTTTTGTATTTACATTATTATTATTTGGAATTGTAAGTGGATCATCAATATTAACAGCTCAATATTGGGGTAAAAAAGATATTAAAAATATAAGAAAAGTACTGGGAATATCTTTAATTATAGGTTTACTTGGAGCAATAATATTCGTTATTCCAAGTTTAATATGCCCTAATTTAGTTATGAGAATTTTTACACCAAATGAATCAACAATAGGTATAGGAGTTGCGTACTTATCAATTGTTGCATTAAGTTATCCATTAACAGCAATTACTAATGCTTATATTTCTTTATTAAGAGCTGTAAATGAAGTAAAAGCACCAGTTGTAATAAGTTTATTTTCAATTTTAATTAATGCAGTTTTAAATTATACATTAATATTTGGACACTTTGGTTTTCAAGCATTAGGGGTGCAAGGCGCTGCTATTGGAACTTTAATTGCTAGGATAGTTGAATGTATTAGTGTATTAAGTGTGGTTTACTTAAAAAATGGACCAGCTGCTGCAAGATTAAAGGAATTAGTTGATTTTAATAAAGAGTTTATAAAAATGTTCTTTATTACAGTATCTCCAGTTATTGCAAATGAGTTTATGTGGGGACTCGGAGTAACTATATATTCACTTGTATATGGAAGAATGGGTGATGGAGCAGTTGCAGCTATCACTATAACTCAAACAGTTGAACAAATAGCAGTAGTAATATTTCAAGGTATTAGTGCAGCAACAGCTGTTATTTTGGGAAATGAATTAGGCGCAAATAAACTTAAAAAAGCAGATATACATGCAAAATATCTTCTTATATTGCAATTTATAGCTACTTTATTTATAGGAATTATATGCTTTTTAACAAGATGGCCATTAATACATTTGTTTACGGTGACAGAATCAGTAGCAGTAGATATAAGCAAATGTCTAATAGTATTTGTATTATATTTACCTTTTAAAATGTTTAATTTAGTTAATATTACTGGAGTTCTTAGAAGTGGAGGAGATACTAAAGCAGGACTTATTTTAGATTCTACTGGAGTATGGCTTATAGGAATTCCTTTAGCTTATTTAGGCGGAATATTTTTATCATTACCTATTTATTGGGTTTATGTACTAGTATTAGCAGAAGAAATTTATAAATTTGTTTTAAGCTTTAAAAGATATAAAAAAAAGAAATGGTTAAAAAATATTGTTGAAATATAATGCAGAAACTAAATTAATATATAGCCTTATCAGATGATAATACAATAAGTTTAATATATGATAAGTTCACAGAATATGATTTGAGGGATAAATATGCTAAAGCAAGAAGTATCGAATGAATAAGAAAAGAATATTGGATTTTTAGAATTTAAGAATCTTAGAATTTAAGAATCTTAGAATTTAAGAATTTGCTTATACGATGCAGGATAGAAGGTTTAAAAATTAAAAAAAATTATTACTGAGTTTGAAATATCGTTACTTTAAGTTATAATTATAGAAAATATAAAAATAATATGAGGTGAGATTAATATGGGAAAAGGGTTATTAGATCCAAAAGTAGATTTTGTGTTTAAGAATATATTTGGTTCAGAAAAGAACCCACAAATTTTAATATCATTTTTAAATGCCACATTAAAACCAGTAGAAAAGATAAGTAAGGTAGAAATAAAAGGCGTTGACATAGAAAAACATTTCATAGAAGATAAATATTCAAGACTAGATATTAAAGCTATAACTGATAAAAATGAAATAATAAATGTAGAAATACAGCTTAAAAATGAACATAACATGATAAAAAGAAGTATGTATTATTTAAGCAAAATGTACGAGGAACAATTGGCAGAAGGAGAAGATTACTCAAAGCTTGAAAGAACAGTTTGTATAAATATTTTAAATTTTAAGTACTTAAAGACTGATAAATTTCATACAGGATACAGGTTAAAAGAAATTGAAAGTAACGAAGAGTTAACGGATATAATAGAAATGCATTTTATAGAGATTCCTAAATTGCAAGATGATAGCGATGAAAAAGATATGCTAGTAGCATGGACAGAATTTCTTAAGGATCCTGAAAGTGAAAAGGTTAGAAATTTAGAAATGAGTATTAAAGAAATTAGAGAAGCAAAAGATGAATTGATAAAAATGAGTAATAATAGCAAGCAAAGAGAAATCTACGAAATGAGAGCTAAAATATTAAAAGATAAGGTAAGTGCACTTAATAAAGCCAGACAAGAAGGTATTGAACAAGGAATCAAAGAAGGGCAGTATAAAGAAAAGATAAATATAGCTAAAAATTTATTAGATGTATTAGATAATGAAACTATAGCTATTAAAACTGGATTAACAATAGATGAAATACAAAAGTTAAGATAAATTATAATGTTTTAAATTTTGAAGTATTACTGGAAATTTTGACTTTCAGTAATGCTTTTTTTATACTTAATACTTCTAAATTGTTTTATTTTAAATATATAAACTAAGAATATTTTAATCAATAAAGAAAATAATAGTAATGTTAAAATATAATTTTGAAATATAACCTTTAAAACATTTGAAATGCTTATAATATGTTCTTTTATAATAATGCGAACTTTAAGTTTTAATAAAGTAATGTTTTATTAAAAGATTATCTTTGAAAAACAATGATTTAAAGATAATGTTGTTAATGATAAAAGTGTGGTGAATTCTAAATTTTAAGAATTAAAACACTTTTCGTAATAAAATTATTGGTATTGAAATTAAAAGAAAAATAATAACGAATATTAAGTGATAATTTTAGTCAAATGTGCTATAATTTTTATAATATTATCAATTAAATTAATTAAATCAATCAAATGTACTGTAATTATAATATAAGAAGAAACAAAGGAGTGTATTAATTGGGGAAGAAATTTAAAAGAGTATTAGTTGCCAATAGAGGAGAAATTGCAATAAGAATATTTAGGGCATGTCATGAACTTGGAATAAGAACTGTTGCTATATACTCAGAAGAAGATAAACGTGCTCTTTTCAGAACTAAAGCGCATGAAGCATACCAAATAGGCAAAAATAAGGGGCCGGTAGAAGCATACTTAAATATTGACGAGATTATAAAGCTCGCATTAAAGAAGAATGTAGATGCTATACATCCAGGGTATGGATTCTTATCTGAAAACCCTGAATTTGCAAGAAGATGTGAAGAAGTAGGGATAGAATTTATAGGTCCAAAATCTGAAATGATGGATCAATTAGGCGACAAGATAAAATCAAAAATAGTTGCTAAAAATGTTGGAGTTCCTGTAATACCAGGAGTAGAAAAACCAATAAATTGTGAAAAAGAGGCAATGGAGATTGCTGGTATGTGCGGTTATCCAGTTATGATAAAAGCTGCTGCTGGTGGCGGTGGAAGAGGTATGAGAATAGTAAGGCATGAAAATGAGCTCGTTGATGCATTTTTAAGTGCCAAAAATGAAGCTAAAAAGGCCTTTGGTATAGATGATATGTTTATTGAAAAATACATAGAAGGACCAAAGCATATAGAAATTCAAATTTTAGGAGATAAATATGGAAATGTAGTTCATCTTTATGAAAGAGATTGCTCTATTCAAAGAAGACATCAAAAAGTTATTGAAATTAGTCCAGCTTTATCTTTAACTCAAGAAAAAAGAGAAGAAATATGTGCTGATGCATTAAAAATAGCTAAAGCTGTTGATTATAGAAATGCAGGGACTTTAGAATTTTTAGTAGATATGCACGGAAATCATTATTTTATAGAAATGAATCCAAGAATTCAAGTAGAACATACAATAACAGAAATGACTACAGGAATAGACTTGGTTCAAAGTCAAATTTTGGTAGCTCAAGGTTATCCATTAAATTCTAAAGAAATTGGGATATATTCTCAAGAAGATATAAAACCAAGAGGTTACGCTATTCAATGTAGAATAACTACTGAAGATCCATCAAATAATTTTGCACCTGACACAGGAAAGATAGATGTTTATAGAACTAGTTCAGGATTTGGTATAAGACTAGATGGAGGAAATGGCTTTGGTGGTGCAGTCATAAGTCCTTATTATGATAGTTTATTAGTGAAAACAACAGCGTATTCAAGAACTTTTGAAGATGCTGTTAGAAAATCAATACGTGCAATAAAAGAGTCAACAATTACAGGCATAAAAACAAATGTAGACTTTTTAATAAATGTATTAAATAATGAAACATTTAAAAAAGGTGAGTGTGATACTAACTTTATATCAGAAAACCCACAATTGTTTGATATATCACCACAAAACGATAGCGAATATAAATTACTTAATTTTATTGGTGAAAAGTTAGTAAATGAAACAAAAGGAATTAAGAAAGAATATGATGTTCCTGTAATTCCTATAGTAAATTCTTTAGATGGTTTATCAGGAACTAAGCAAATATTAGATGCAGAAGGTCCTGATGGGGTAGTCAAATGGATAAAAAATCAAAATAAATTATTGCTTACGGACACTACAATGAGAGATGCTCAACAATCATTAATGGCTACTCGTGTTAGAAGTAAGGATATGAAAAATATAGCTAAGGCAACAGCTGTATATGGAAATGACTTGTTCTCACTTGAAATGTGGGGTGGAGCTACTTTTGATACTGCATATAGATTTTTAAAAGAATCTCCATGGAGAAGACTTGACTCATTAAGAAAAAGAATTCCTAATGTTATGTTCCAAATGCTTATTAGAGGTGCTAATGGGGTTGGATATAAAAACTATCCAGATAATGTTATAAGAGAATTTATAAAAGAATCAGCAAACAGTGGAATAGATATATTTAGAATATTTGATTCACTAAATTGGTTAAAAGGAATAGAAGTATCTTTAGAAGAAGTACTAAAAGCTAATAAAATAGCAGAAGTTGCACTATGTTATACAGGTGATATTTTAGATGAGAATAGAGATAAGTATAGTCTAAAATACTATGTAGATAAAGCTAAAGAAATTGAAAAAATGGGTGCACATATACTTGCAATAAAAGATATGTCTGCATTGCTTAAACCTTATGCAGCTAAGAAACTTATAACTGCATTAAAAAATGAAGTTTCAATTCCAATTCACCTTCATACACATGATACTACAGGTAATGGTGTTGCAACTGTATTAATGGCAGCAGATGCTGGAGTTGATATTATTGATACAACTTTTAATAGTATGTCAGGACTTACAAGTCAACCAGCTTTAAATTCAATAGTTGCAGCTCTTAATAATACTGGAAGAGATACGGGAATTGATATACGTGGAATTCAAAAATTATCTGATTATTGGGATGCAGTAAGACCTGTATATGATCAATTTGAATCTGATTTAAAATCAGGTAGTGCGGAGATTTATAAATTTGAAATTCCAGGAGGACAATATTCAAATTTAAAGCCACAAGTTGAAAGTTTTGGACTTGGACATAGATTTAATGAAGTGAAGAAGATGTACAAAAAAGTAAATGATTTACTTGGAGACATAATAAAGGTTACACCATCTTCAAAAATGGTTGGAGATATGGCTATATTTATGGTACAAAACAATTTAACTCCTGAAAACATATATGAAAAAGCAAAGAATATGGCTTTCCCAGATTCTGTAGTTTCATATTTTAAAGGAATGATGGGTCAACCAGAAGGGGGATTTCCTGAAGAATTACAAAAACTTGTTTTAAAGGGAGAGAAACCTATTACAGTTAGACCTGGAGAACTATTACCACCAGAAGATTTTGATAAAATTGAAAAATATTTAAAAGGAAAATATAAATTTAAACCATGTAAAAGAGATATACTAAGTTATGCTTTATATCCAGATGTATTTGAAGATTTTATAAAGTCAGTGCTAAAATATGGGGATGTAAGTCTTATGGGAAGTGATGTATTCTTCCACGGCTTATCTGAAGGTGAAACAAGCGAAATAGAAGTTGCTGAAGGTAAGATTATGATAGTTCAGTTGATTGAAATTGGGAAATTAGACAAAGAAGGTTATAGAACTATTGAATTTGAAATAAATGGTAATAGAAGAAAGATAAAGATAAAAGATAGAACTGAAAGAGCTACAAGCATGTTAAGTTTAGATAATCCAACTAAAATGGTAGATTCATCAAATAAGCTTGAAATTGGTGCAAGTATTCCAGGAAATATAATAAATATACTTGTAAAAGAAGGTCAAGAGGTTAAAGAAGGAGAAAGCTTAGTCGTGATAGAAGCAATGAAAATGGAAACAAATATAGTTGCTAGTTGTGATGGTGTTGTAGAATCTATTTTTGCAGAAGAAGGAAAACAAGTAAAAACTGGTGAATTGCTAGTAAAACTAAAATAAATTAGTAAAACTAAAATATATGAATAACGAAAAAACAACTTGATTATTAAATTAAATAATCGAGTTGTTTTTTATTTTGTTTTATATATTAGATAGCAGTGTATTCTTTTAAACATTTTAAAGATGATTTTTCTATATTATACATTTAGTTTTAAATTTATAATATTTTTTTCGGTTAGTAAATATGTATAACGTTTAATATATCTATTTGGAAAAATAATATAGAAAAAATTATTAAATATTAATAATGAAATATAAAAAATAAGTTTTTAAATAAAAATAGTTGTTGAATATTATAATTATTTTTGGTAATATATCATAAATTATAATAAGCAAATTTATAATACTAGCTACCGTAAATAAAAGAAATGGGGATGCTTATTATGTTATTTAAAAATATTACAATGATTGATGAAAATTTTAATACTATTGAAGGAACTAATATTTTAGTAGAGGATAATAAAATAGTATATATTGGAGAAAATATTCAGGAAAACTATGTTGGTGAAGTGTATGATGGTAAAAATAAGGTTGCAATGCCAGGATTTTTCAACACACATTGCCATGTACCAATGACTTTACTTAGGGGATATGGCGAAGGTTTACCTTTACAAAGATGGTTAACTGAAAGAATTTTTCCATTTGAGGCTTTACTTACAGATGAAGACTGTTATTGGGGTACTTTACTTGGAATATCTGAAATGATAAAAAGTGGGGTAGTATCTTTTACTGATATGTATTCTCATCTTGAATCTTTAGTACAAGCTATTGATGAAACAGGAATAAAAGCAAATATTTCAAGTTCATACTTAAAAAATGATGATAATAATGATTATTTTAAACATAATTCATATAAAGAAACAGAATTTATAAGAAATTATGCTAAAAGTTCTAAAAATGGAGCTATTAAAGGTGATGTATCTATACACGCTGAATATACTTCATCAGAAGAGTTAGTAAAACAAATTTCTGAGTATTGCAATTCTACAGAAATGAATATGCATATACATCTTTCAGAAACAATACTTGAGCAACAAGCTTGCAAAGAAAGACATGGGGGATTAACTCCAGCTGAATATTTTTGTAAATGTGGAACTTTTAATAGTAAAACAACAGCAGCTCATTGTGTTTTTCTTGAAGGTGATGATTTTAATATTCTTAAAGAAAATAATGTTACAGTATCACATTGTCCAACTAGTAATTTAAAACTTGGTAGTGGAATAGCGCCAGTGAAGACTATGCTAGAACATGGAATTAATGTGAGTATTGGAACTGATGGTGCAGCAAGTAATAATAATCTTAATATGCTTGAAGAAGTTAATCTTGCAGCTTTATTACATAAGGGTGCTAATAATGATCCATTATTCTTAAGTTCAAAAGAAATACTAAAAATATCATGTTTGAATGGTGCAATGTCACAAGGAAGAGATGATTGTGGTTGTATTAAAGTAGGAAATAGAGCGGATATTGTTGTTTATGATTTCAATAGTCCTCATATGCAACCAGTACATGATGTTTTAGCAAATATATTTTATTCTTCACAAGCAAGTGATATTTGTTTATCTATGATAGATGGAAAAGTTGTATATAAAAACGGAATATTTACAACTATTGATATAGAAAAAGTTTATTATAATGTTAATAGAATTAAGAATGAAAAAATTTCTAAGTTAAAATAGAAATTCTATATATTAATAAAGTTTTGGCGAGAAAAATTTTAGATTTAAAGTAAGTTTTTCTCGCTATTTTCTTTATATATAGGTGTATTTTAAAAAGAATTATTTACATTAAATATATTAAAAAAAGTTAATATAATGTTGACTTTATATTTTTACTATGATATTATATGATTTAAATAATACGGTAGCGAAATTTATAATTTGCATTTTAATTGAATAATAAACAATCATTAATTAAATAATATTTTAACTTATATAAGTTCATAATAGGTTGAACGTTTCTACCAACTACCATAATAGTTGATTATAAGTTAATCCTTTTACGGGATTGCTATATTCAAATTTTTATGAGTGTTGTTTTTTTGTACATAAAAATAGAATAAATTGATAAAATATAGTAAATTCTCGTACAAATACTTTATTTTAAAATTGAAAGTGGTTACAAAAAATAGAATTTATATTACTTGACAAATAAAAAATATTTATCTATAATTGTAAATAATTTAATATATACATAGCATAACGAAGATTTATATTTTATATATTTCGGAGTATGAGATTTAAAGAAAAGCTTTGAAAAGAAAAAGTAGAAATTAGTTAAGCCAAACAGAAAGTTGCCGGATGATGAGAGGAACTTGGAATTCTAATTTTGAATACATCTTAGAGCTTCAAACTGAACAGATTTAAAATCTAATTAGGTGAGACGTATCCTTGCACACGTTATAGTGCTAAAGTATATCCATAAAATATGGCGTACTTGAAGAGGTTAATTATGTGAGTAATTAATAAATTAAGGTGGTAACACGAGATATACTCTCGTCCTTTATAAAATAAAGGATGAGAGTTTTTTTGTTATCATATTTTATCGTGTATATTTAGAAATGCGAATGTGAGAGAAGTTATACACAACTAAAACTAGCCTTAATAATTTTTATTAGCTTTTATAAATCTTATAGAACTTGCTTATATTAAAAATTTTAAATATAAGGAGTTATGATATATGAAAAAGACAATTGATGAACAAATTAAAATTATAGCAAAGGGAGCAGCAGATATTATAAGCATAGAAGAATTAAAAGAAAAGCTTATCAAATCTGAAAAGGAAAATAAACCATTAACAATTAAATTAGGTTTAGATCCAAGTGCACCAGACATACATCTAGGGCATGCAGTTGTTTTAAGAAAAATAAAACAACTGCAAGATTTAGGACATAGAGCTGTTATTTTAATTGGAGATTTTACAGGAAAAATTGGAGATCCAACAGGTAAGTCAAAAACAAGAAAGCCATTAACACAAGAACAAGTTTTAGAAAATGCAATGACATATCAAAAACAAATTTTAAAAGTTTTGGATAAGGAAAAGACAGAAATTAGATTTAATAGTGAATGGTTATCTAAGTTAACATTTGAGGAAGTATTAAAGCTAGCAGCAACTACTACAGTTGCAAGGATGCTTGAAAGAGATGATTTTAAAAATCGTTATAGTACTAATGCACCTATTGGTATCCATGAATTTTTTTACCCTTTGATGCAAGGATACGATTCAATTGTATTAAAAGCTGATATAGAGCTTGGAGGAACAGATCAAACTTTTAATATTCTTATGGGAAGAACTTTACAAAAAGGCATGGAAATGGAACAACAAATAGCAATATTTATGCCGATTTTAGAAGGATTAGATGGAGTGGAAAAGATGAGTAAAAGTCTTGGAAACTACATAGGAGTAGATGAAAAAGCAGAAGTAATGTTTAAAAAGATTATGGAAGTACCAGATAGTCTTATTATAAAATACTTTGAATTAGCAACGGATGAACATCCAGATAGAATTAATGAGATAAAAAGTGATCTTGAAAATGGAAAAAATCCTAGAGATATAAAGTTAGAACTTGCTAAAATTATTACAAGTTTATATCATTCAGAAGAAGAAACAAAGGCTGCTATTGAATATTATGAGCAAGTATTTAAAAATGGAAATTTACCAAGTGAAGTGCCAGAAATAAAAGTACCTATAGATATTTTTAAGTTAAAAGAAATAAGTAAGATTTTGGTAGGAGAAGGAGTTGTTCCCTCAAATAAAGAGTTTAGAAGACTAGTAGAACAAGGTGGAGTGCAAGTAAATACTGAAAAGGTACTAGATTTTGATAATATTAAAATAAATGATAATGATATCCTAAAAATAGGTAAAAAGAAATTTATTAAGATAAAAAAGCTATAAGTATTTTACAATATTAAGATTTGCGGTTAATATAGTAGTATATAATAAATTTAACAATGGAGGAAATGCTATGTACAATAAAATAATGGAATCAGTAAATTACATTAATGAAAACGTAAAAAGAAACCCTAAAATTGCAGTAATACTTGGATCTGGATTAGGAGATTTAGTTAATGTTGTAGAAGATATAGAAAGTATATCTTATGAAAAAATACCTAATTTCCCAGTTTCTACAGTTAAAGGCCATGAAGGAAAATTAGCTTTTGGAAAAATAAATGGTGTTGAAGTATTATTAATGCAAGGAAGATTTCACTATTATGAAGGATATAATATGAAAGAAGTTACATACCCAATATATGTAATGAAACAATTAGGAATAGAAAAAATAATAGTAACAAATGCTTGTGGTGGAATAAATACAAACTTTGAACCAGGAACATTAATGATAATAAATGACTTTATAAACTTATTTGGAACAAATCCATTAATTGGAGTTAATGATGAAAGATTAGGAACTAGATTCCCAGATATGTCAGAGCCATATAAAATAGAACTTATGAATAAAGCTAAAAAAGTTGCTGATGAGTTAGGAATAAAATATGATGAAGGCGTTTATGCTGGATTTATGGGACCATACTATGAAACAGCTGCTGAAGTTAGAATGATAGGAAAACATGGCGCTGATGCAGTAGGTATGTCAACGGTACCAGAAACAATTGTTGCTAACTATTTAGGAATGGATGTATTAGGAATAGCTTGTATTACTAATATGGCAACAGGAATACAAAAAGTTAAACATTCACATGAAAGAGTAGTAGAAACAGCTCAAAAAGCATCAGCTAACTTATGTAAATGGGTATCAAAAGTTATAGAAGTTATATAACTTAAATATAAAAAAAGATAGGGGATTTGTATTTAGTGAAAAATATATTTTTCTATGAAACAGTTATTGGGAATATAGGAATAGCGGACAATGGAAGCGCTATCACAAATTTATATTTTAATAGAGATAGTGTTGCTGAAGATATGATTTTAATTGAAACTGATCTTATAAAAAAAGCTTTCACTGAGCTAGAAGAATATTTTTGCAAAAATAGAAAGTATTTTGAAATTCCATTAGAGCCATATGGTACTGATTTTATGAAATCTGTATGGAGTGAATTGCAAGATATTCCATACGGAAAAACTTGTACTTATGGAGATATAGCTGAAAAAATAGAAAATCCTAAGGCATCAAGGGCTGTTGGTCTTGCTAATAATAAGAATCCAATTCCTATCTTTATACCATGTCATAGAGTTATTGGGAAAAATGGTAAGCTAGTTGGGTATTCAGGTGGTTTAGATATAAAAGAAAAGCTTTTATATTTGGAATGTTCAAATAATAAGACTGTGTCTTAGTAAAATGTTTGATATATGCATAAGTAAAATGGACTGAG
>NZ_JAMQHY010000007.1:28283-50833 GCF_023845705.1 Clostridium sp. ZBS15 | reverse complement strand
TGAGACAAGCAGTAAATGTGACGATACTCATTAAGAATTCTCAAAGTCCAATTGCAATGCCACTTTACCTATTGCATATATCAAACATATTTAAAACACAGTCTTATTTATATGTCTATTTATTGTTTGCTTTAGTTAATAGGTTATATATTATTTTTGCAGCTTCAGCATTTGTTACATTGTTGTTTGGATTAAAATTATTGTTTTCATCACCTGTAATTATCCCTAATGAATGGCAAATTGAGGAATAACCTTTAATGTCATCTTCAATAGAATCACTGAAAGGATTATTAAATATATAGGCATTTTTAGCAATTTTATCATATCCTAAATATCTAACTATTAATTTACTAATATCTTTATTTGTAAGCAATGAATCAGGTGATTTTTCTTCTGTTTTTAAAATTCCTTTTTCTATAAGCATATCATAAAATTTATCATCATCATCAGAATTATTAAAGTTCCAAATTTGAGAATAAAGGTATTTCAAGAAATTAATTTGAGTTATGTTATTATCAGGATTAAAGTTATCACTTTTTAAATAATAACCATTTTCTAATAATTCTTTAATTATTTTTTCACACCAATGCCCATTTATATCAGAATATTTAGGAAGCTCATTTTCTTTATATACTTCTCCATTAAATTTAATTCTTGTCCCATTAAAAGGATTAACAAGATAATTTTCATCTAAATCTATAAAGTTATATATTAAAGAGATATTATTATCATTGGACATTGTATATTCTAATCCAAATTTATCACCAATTTTATCAAAAATTGCTTCAGATGATAGTGCTGATTTTATATCTGGAAAGTTAACATTATCATACCATTGGCTATTATATTCACAAACTTTTCCACTAAATTTATTAATAGAAACCATAAGATAGTTGTTTACAAAGTTAATTCCGTTTGCTTGACGGATAAATTTAAAGTTATAAAAGCTATCATTTTCATTTATATTTGTATCTAAGACTTCTAATTTTGTTTCTATAAACTTATTAGGAGAAACTTCATTTAGAAATTTATTTGCTATATTTTTAGCATCATCAATAGGTATTACATTGTTTTTATCATCAATATTTGAATAATGATAAAAAGATAATAGTTCACTTGACTTAGCATCCACTTCTGCAGAAGCATTTTCAAAATTAATTGTCCAAATATAATTATTTGATATTAAATCTTTGTTTATATGAGAATTTGAAATTTTACCTTCAAAAGAGTCTAAATCACTATATTTTTTAATTATATCGGTAGCTGTATCTTTGTTTATAAGTCCAGAGACATTTTTTATTGCATCATCTTCTTCTTTTGTTAGATTCTTTAAGGAATCTAAGCTTTCATTAGTATTTTTATATCCATCTTTACCTAAATATATATTTTCATTATTTATAGAAATCTTTTCTCCAGAATGTGCATCTATAGCTACATTATGAGTACTATTTATGCAGTATGCTGGGAAAATATTTAGCTTATCATTTTTATAATCATAATAAGAATAATAATTTAGCTTTAAACCAATTTTATCAACATATGATTTCTTAGCTTTTGATTTTTCAACTATATTATCATTAGAAGGATAAGAAAGAGAATTTGTATTTAAGTTATTTGTATTAAAAGTAATTATTTCACCAGTATATTTATCTACAGAAATGTTTACATATAAAAAGTTTAATGGAATATTATTAAAATAACATTTATATTTAAATGTATAGGCACTGTCTGTTGGATCATTGTAAACATTGATTTCTTTTAAAGAGCTATAATGATTTACAAGTGCTTTTTTTATAAAATCTTCACAAGCTTGTCTTGATTCATCCTTAGTGACAGATGCAAGCAACTTTGAAGTATTTTCATTACTGTACTTATAAAAATCATATATATTCCCATTTTCATCTATAGATATAGATATATTTCCGTATTTTCCTTGTACTTCTGACCAATTAAGTTCAAATAAGTTTACTTGTCCAAGAATTGTTTTTTGTTCTCTACTAGAATGAGTAAAATCAGTATAAGTATCGGGAATAGTTATTATGTTTTTTGTTTTTGTAATAGCATTTTCTAATGATTTACTATAATTTTCATCTGCAAATGCTGGATATTGAAGACTAAAAAGAACACAAAAGAGTAGTAAAATACTAAAAAAATAATTCTTTTTCATTAATATATCCCTCCATTAAATTATAAAAAAATTAAAAATACAGTTATAGTCTATAGTATGAAACAGGATATAAATATTCGCTTGATCCTGAACCTACTCATCAACCTTATAATTATATGGTATCATTAAATATATTTTCCAGCTACTATTTAATATGTTTATTAAGTTTAATTTAAGAAAGAACTATTAAATTAGGCTCTGTTTTAGTAGCGTGTTGATATTGCATGCCACTTCACCTATTGCATATATCAACACATATTTAAAACAGAGCCTTAAATGTATTGTATTTTTAATTTTCTAGGTATTAAAAAGTGAAAATTCATTGTTTAATAATAAGTAAAAAAATTAAATTTTAAAAATCACGTTCTAATATTTCTATTTTTTTAGGATCTTTAAAATCTTCTAATGAATTTATATCAATTTTTGATAATACCTCATCTAAAATTTTACTATGAACAGGAACTTTTATAGGTGAATCATAAGCTAATTCATCAACAGCAACTTTAGATTTAGTTGGTGGAACAATAGCTTTAGGTCCTCCAACACATCCACCAGGACACCCCATACCTTCTATAAAATTGGCATCTACTTCATTTCTTAAAGCTTTATCAAGAATGGCCTTACAATCTTTAATTCCATCAACCTTAATACTCTTGAAATGCTTAAATTTTTCAGGATAAAGTTCCTCTATAGTTTCAGAAACAGCAATTGAAACACCGCCAGTTCTTGCATATAAACGACCAGCTTTTGATGCATATTCAACAGATGGAATACCTTTTAAATTCATAGGATTTATATCTAAAGCTCTAAAAATTTGATCTACTTCTTGAAATGTTAATACAAAGTCAATAGAACCAGCTAAATCTTTTTCTTTTGCTTCAGCTTTTTTGGCGATACATGGACCAATGAATACAACTTTTGTGTCTTTATTTAATTTTTTTAGTATTCTTCCAGTTGCTATCATAGGAGAAACTGATGGTGATAAATCAGGAACAAGCTCTTTATAAACTTTTTTTAACATTCCAACCCACATTGGACAGCAACAAGAAGTTATCATTAAATCATCTGGTGTATTAACATGTTTGTTAAATTCAACAGCTTCTTTTATTGTTAATATATCAGCAGCAAATGCAACTTCAACCATATCAGTAAAGCCTGCTTTGATGAAAGCTTCTCTTAATTGATCTATTGTTACATCTTCTCCAAATTGTCCAATGATAGCAGGAGCTACAGCAGCAATAACAGTTTTATTTTCTTTTATTAAATTCATTATAGGTAAAAATTCAACTTTATCTAGAATCCTTCCGTTTTTGCATGAATCAACACAAATGCCACAATTAATACACATATCTTTGTTTATAGCAGTAGATTTTTTTTTACTATCATAATATATAGCATTAAAAGGACATGCTAATTCACAAGTATATTTTTTTTCTTTATTAGGTGTACAATTTGCACCACAACATTCAAGTTTTTCAACAATTCTTTTATTAACAGTGTATTCTGTAATTGCTTTTTTTATATTGTATACATAATTATTATCAAATTTAAGCTTTACTCCACATAAAGATGTTATTATTTCAAAAGTTTCTTGTGGAGATACTTCATGACATACCATAATGCGATTAAGAGTTTCATCAAAATCGCCATTATAATAGGATTTAACTAATGTATCAAATAAATCTAAGTATTTATTATTCATAAATATATAACCTCCAAGTTAATGAATAAAATTAAATTTTTAATTATAATATTAGTATGTATTAATATACTTTATTTTATTAAATTATATATAAATTTAATTACTTAAAAGTTATAATAATTTTAAAAGATTGATTTTTACAATGAATATGTTAACATATTCATTGTAGAGGTTTATTTAGTATACTAAAGGGGGATGACATAATCATGAACAGCTTAAGAGAGAACGATAAAATATTTTTTGATTGTGGAAATGTAACTATATCAAGTGAAAATGTAGAAGAAAAATTAGATGAAGTTCAAGAAATTTTAATGATATATAGTTCTGCTATAAAAGAAATTAAAACTAAATTAGATATTTTAGATTTTGAATTTAAAATAAGAAGAAAAAGAAATCCTATAGAATATATGAAATCTAGAGTTAAATCACCTAGAAGCATATTAGAAAAGCTTAAGCGTAGAGGATTTGATGTGAGTATTAAATCTGCAAGAGAAAATTTAAATGACATAGCTGGAGTAAGGGTTGTATGTTCCTTTGTAAGCGACATATATGAAATTGCTAACATGTTAAGAAGTCAAAATGATATAAGACTAGTAGAAGAAAAAGATTATATAAAAAATCCTAAGGAAAATGGATACAGAAGTTTACATATGGTATTAGAAGTTCCAATTTATTTTTCAGATCATATAGAAAATGTAAAGGTTGAAGTCCAAATAAGAACTATTGCCATGGATTTTTGGGCAAGCTTAGAACATAAACTTTACTATAAAAAAGGAGAAGATACTCCAAAACATATAAGAGCAGACTTAAAAGAATGTGCTGATATAATTTCAGCTACAGATATAAAAATGCAAAAAATTCAAGAAGAAGTTGAAAAGTTATAAAATACTTAATAAAATCTTATGTTTTATGTGGTGATTTTGTAATTAAAAAGGAATATAATATAAATTGTATATTAATATAGTATATATAAATTAAGTACCAATGTATAATTTACATAAAAGATTTTGTTTTAAATATATCAATATTTAGATAAAACATAGTCAAATTAGTATTTGGTAATTTATAGGAGTGAGGTCGAAAATGAGTATTTTAGTTTTAGGTGGAGCAGGGTATATTGGTTCTCATGCAGTAAGCCAATTAATAGATAGTGATTATGATGTTGTAGTTGTAGATAATTTACTAACTGGACATGAAGATGCAATGAATAAAAAAGCTAAATTTTATAAAGGTGATATAAGGGACAAGGAATTTTTAAGAGGGGTTTTTGAAAAAGAATCTTTTGAAGCAGTAATTCATTTTGCAGCAAATTCTTTGGTAGGGGAATCTATGGTGAATCCTCTTAAATACTTCAACAATAATGTTCAAGGAACACAAGTTTTACTAGAAGTTATGAATGAATTCAATGTTAAGAACATAGTATTTTCTTCAACAGCAGCTACTTATGGTGAACCAAAGCAAATTCCAATAACGGAAGAAATGGAAACTTGTCCTACAAATCCATATGGTGAAACAAAACTTACCATGGAAAAAATAATGAAATGGTGTGATAAGGCTTATGGAATAAAATATGTATCACTTCGTTATTTTAATGTTGCTGGAGCAAGAGAAGGTGGCGTTATTGGAGAAGATCATAATCCAGAAACACATCTGATTCCAATAGTACTTCAAGTAGCTCTTGGAAAAAGAGAGTTTATAACAATATATGGTGAAGATTATGATACTGAAGATGGTACTTGTGTAAGAGATTATATTCATGTTGAAGATTTAATAGAAGCACATATTTTAGCAATGAAATATTTATTAAATGGAGGAGACAGTAACATATTTAATCTTGGAAGTAGTCAAGGATTTTCTGTTAAGGAAATAATTGAATCTGCAAGAAAAGTTACAAAACACCCTATTCCAGCACAAATAGGAGCAAGAAGAGCAGGAGATCCAAGTAAGTTAGTTGCTTCTTCAGATAAAGCAAGAGAAATATTAGGATGGAATCCAAGTAGAACTAATATAACTAAGATTATAGAAGATGCTTGGGTATGGCATACAAATAATAAGAGTGGATATAACAAATAATTTCACATTGTAATAATTCTAAAATTTTGTTATAATTTAATATGGTCAGTTCGAAAGCCTCCTGACTTTAAATAAAACTACGGTTAACTTTTAGTAATAATAAACTTTTATATATTTATAAAGGTTTATTAGATTATTGAATTTTTATCGTAGGATTTAATGTCCTACGATTTTTTTATTCTTTATACAATTATAAAAGCATTAAATTTAAGTACCATTTATAATTTAGCTTGTTAATAAAGATAGAAAAACAAAGAATAAAAAGAGAATATATTCGCTTACTAGATTTATATGAATGTATGGTTATGAAGGTGTATGCTTATATGAATCAACGGCTTAATAGTGGCTTTAGCGATTTTGTTCTGGATTTAATTATACTTATGGTTACTCGTTTTGTTTAAATTTCGCATAGGTTTTAATGAAGTGTTTATACTACAATATAGATTAAGACTTAGTGGAAAGTTTAGGAGGTTGTTAAACTAATTTTTTAGGAGGATATTTGATGAAAAGTAGTAAAACAACAAAACGATTAGTTAGAACAGCACTTATAGCTGCTATTTATGCAGTATTAACACTTATATTAGCACCTATAAGTTATGGAAATATTCAATTTAGGATTTCAGAAATAATGGTATTATTAGCTTTTGTAGACCCATTTTATATTGGGGGACTTACATTAGGATGTTTTATAGCAAATATGCTTGGACCTAATGGCACGTTAGATATATTTTTAGGAACATTAGCTACATTGATTAGTGTTACAGCCATATCATCCACAGCGAAATATATTAAAAATAATAAAAAAGCATTATTTATAGCATCATTATGGCCAACAATATTTAACGCTTTAATTATAGGATGGATGCTTAATTATTTGCTTCAAATTCCACTTATATTATCTATAGGAGAAGTAGCAATTGGAGAGTTTGTTGTTGTAACTTTAGTAGGATTACCTATATTTAAATTAGTACAACATAAATATAAAAAAATAATTTTGGTACAAGACATTTAAATAAAATGAGTTAATAAAAGGCATGAAAAATGAAAAATAAATCTTTTTTTATGTCTTTTTTATTTTTTATTTGTAAATTTAATTATTTTATAATGAAAAATTGCATATATTATATTAAAGAATATTATTTTAGGAAAAGTAAAATGAATAAAATTATATATCTATCTTTGCTAATAATTATTTTTTTCTCTTTAATATTAGATATAATCTATATGTTAAATCAAGAAGAACATAAAATGCCTAAATATTTTTTATATAAAATTTTACTTATAATTACATTAATATTTGAAAAAATAATGGGTTGTTCTATTTTCAAGTAAGTTATAGCATTAAATTTATTATCATATGTAAGTATTTATGAATATCATAAATAATGAATCAATAAAATTATGAGGTGGTATTATGCATATATCAACAAAAAAAAGGTTTAATAAGATAGGAGATAAATTTACAAAAAGTGACTATGATTTATCTACTATAAGATGGGTAATTAGCGAAGTTAGAAATACTATTTGGGATATGAATCAAGCAGAATTTAAAAAACTTATTAGTATACCAAGAAGCATACTAAAGGAAGATGTGTACATTAAAGATTATGAAGTATGGCAAAAGGAAAATAAAGATTATTTATTAGAAAATTTAAGCGATTTTAAAGAAGAGTACTTTATAGAATTAAAAGGGAAAATTTATTCAGAAAAATATTCTGTAAGGGATATGTTAGAGACAATAGATTATATGATAGATAACTTTGATGATTTGCAAGAAAATCATAGTGGAAATATGGAGATGCTCTTAAGAAATATTGAACTTGGATTTAGAAAGTTAAAGCTTTCTAATGAAAAAGAAATAATATCAAATAGGGAGTTATTTTCTAAATATATAGAAAATGTAGTAAATGAAGCTTTATAAATTTATAATATTGAATAAAAATTAAAAGAAATAGGTCGCAATTAATTTTGATGACTTATTTCTTTTATTTTTACTATAAATACATAAAAGTCTTGTTAAACTTTCAAAATATAGATATATGCTTTAATTGTATATTTAAATAATGCAATTACTATATATCAAATTAATAATCATGCTGTAAAAGTAATTTAGTATAGTGACGACTACATTAGATATTAAAAGAAGGTGAATAATATAAGAAAGATAGATGCATCTAAGTATAAGGATAATAAACTTTTAAAAATAAATAAGATTAATTATTCACTGCTCGCATTTTTCTTAGTATTAATTATAGGAATTTTAACATTATTTATACCGCCTATTATAGGAATGGCTGATAATGGAGATTTTTACAGAGTGATGAATAAAAGTGGTGCATATCATTTAAATAAAAATTATAATGAAATATTTTTAGGATATTTTATAAAAGATTATGGAATTTATAAATATAATAATGATTATGCTAATCTTCTAATATCAACTCAATCAATATTTATAAAGAGTGCAATTGTTTTAGATAGTCTTTTTACAAAAGACTATGTTTTAGATATAAGATTTATGTCTATTATGTTTTTGATAATTGAATCTATAGGTATTTACTTATTAGTAAAATCATTAGTGAATAATATAAATAATAATAAATATAAATTAATAATAACTTTAATAACTATTTTAATATTTTGTGATACAGGATATTTAGCATATTATAATTCCTTTTATGGAGAAAGTGTTAATATATGTTGCTTTTTAATGAGTATAGGCTTACTAATTTATATGATAGAATTTGATAAGTTTATATGGTATAACTTATCAGCTTTTGGAATAAGCTCATTTTTGTTTTTCGGAGCTAAACAACAATTAGCACCAGTAGGTATTCTTATATCATTTGTCTTTATAATAATAGGAATTTATATGAAAAATAAAAAATCAGTTAAAGTATTAACATGGATTTTTGCAGTAATATTTATAATAAGTTCAGGGATATTTTATAAGTCAATCACAGGAGATTTTAAATACATAAATATATATCATTCTATGAACAGAGGTATTTTATTGAATGAAGATGATCCAGATAGTATATTAGGAGATTTTAATATAAGTACACAATATTCTTTGTTGCAAGAAACAGATTTTTTTGAAGAAATTAAATTATTAGATCCATATGAAGAAGAATTAATAGATGACTATTATAAAAAATTCTCATTAGGAAAAATTTTAGAGTATTATATAACACATCCTAAGGCATTTATTAAGGTATTAAAAATAAGTTTCAACAATGGATATTCAATCAGACCAAAAGTAATTGGAAATTATGAACAAAGTGAGCACAAAGATTTTGGAGCTAAATCATATTTCTTTGCAACATGGAGTACACTTAAAGAAAAATTTATACCAAAGAATATGCTATTTACTGTATCTACAATAGCTATTTATTTGTATTTATCTATAGATAGATTTTTAAGGGCTATAAAGGATAATAATAAAAAAATTCAGCTTAAAGAAATTACATATTTTTATGTATTTTTAGTTGGAATATCACAAATTATCATTTCTGTAATAGGGGCTGGAGATGCAGATTTATCAAAACATGTATTTATGTATAACATGACATTTGATTTGATATTTATATATATACTTAGTTTAATTTTTGAAAATAAAACAATAAAATCGCAGGGTGGTTTTAAATTATGAATGAGATAAACATTAGAAAAAAGGTAGATATTTTAATAACATTTTTAATAACTTATTTTTTTATTATATCTATTAGCTTTAATATTTTTAACTTTCAACAATCTTTTGAAAATTACTTTATGCTGACACTTATAATGATCATTGCAGTTATAAGCTACTATACTAATGTAACATTTTCATTAATTGTTACTTTGATAGTTGATTTTATTTATATGAGTGTAAAATTATACTTGAATCTTACTGGTAATATTACTGTTGAATTTAATACATATTATTGGATTGTAACAATACCTATTACTGCTTTAATAGTTTCATTTATGTCAAAGAATATAGTATCGCTGCAAGAAAAAGTGATATCTTTGGAAGAAGAGAATTCGAGACTTATAATGATTGATGAATCTACAGGAATAAGAAATGATAAAGCAATTATGATGGAATTACCAATATATATGAATATAAGCAAGAGACATAAGTTACCACTAACTTTAATAATGGTAAAAGTTAAATTCGCAGATAAATTAAAAAGAATTCTTGGAAGAAAAAAGTATTTAGAATTATTGGTTCAAACATGTAACATATTAAAAAAAGCCTTAAGAGAAGAAGATGTAAAGTATATATTAAATGAAAGTACACTAGCATTTATAACAATTACTAATGAAGATGGTGCTAAGGTTGTAAAGAAGAGGTTTAGAGAAAATATAAATAATGCCGATTTCATACAATATTCATTATATAAAAATGTAAAGTTAGATATTCAAATGGGATCATGTACATTTGATAAATCAATAAAGGATTCTATGGAATTCTTAATAAAAGCTGAAAAGGAAATTGAATATGACATTCAAGAATAAACTATTTAAAGTTAAGAAATTAATTATATTAGTATTAATTTTTATACTTATAAATAGTTTATGTTTAATTAAAAATGTATATAGTGTTGAGCCTATAGGAAAAGTGTTAGTCTTATATGATATCTATAAAGAATATGGAGAAAAAAGAAATATTTTAAATTATTTAAATAGAATATGTTTAGAATTTGCTAATGATATTGAAATAATAAGATTTTCAGCTTATGAGGGAGAAGACTTATCACAGTATAAAGCTGTGTTTATACTAAATTTAAGTGAAAATACCGTAAGTGAGACCTTAAAACAAAATCTAATTAGATATAATAATAAAATATTTTGGATTGGGAAAAAATCATATACTGATTTTTTAAATATAAATGAAGCAATATATTTAGAAGATTTAAATTTTGATAAATATAGATATACTAAAATATATGATTTAATCTATAAAAATTTCAATAAAAAATATAAAGAAAATATATACTTTTATTTAGATGAAGTAACTCCGTTTAATAATCTTAATATTTTAGTTGAAGAAATAGATTATTTGAAAGAAATGGGAATACGTTTTTTTATTGAAGTACTTCCTGTATTCAAAAATGAAAATTTACCTGCTATGAATAGATTTGCTGAAGTATTAAGATATGCACAAGCTAATGGTGGAGAAATAGTATTAGCTCTTCCACCATTAGTAAGTTTAAATGTTCAAGGAAAAGATATAGAAGAAAAAGTTGATTTAGGATTTAAAAATTATATTAATTACTGGATTTATCCAACTGCTATAAGTATAAGTGATTATTGGCTCTATAGAGATGATTTAAAGGAATTGCTTAAAAAGACGGACACTATTTTTATAGATTCTAATATAGATATAGGAATTTTAGAGCTTGATAAATATAATATACCATCTTATAAGAATATAATTGAAAAAGTTAACTTGGATAATGGAAGTAATTTACATAATAATATAGCTGTAAATATAAGCAGTAAATTATCTATTAATGAATTTAAGAATAAGGTTAAAGAATTATTAGATAAAGATATATATTTTAAAGATACTGATGATATAAGTAGCAGTATTACTATTGATAATTTAAATGTAAAGAGTAATAAAAATGGAATATTTTTAAATGATAAGAATGTTACACAGTTACAGTTTGTTGATAGTGAAAAATATAAAGCAGCAGTAAATGGATATGAAAATCAGAGGCATAAGGACGTTAATATAAGTTTGGATAAAACAAATAAAATACTTGTGATTATTAGTACCGTAGTTGTAATTCTTTTTATAATAATTGTTTTGATAAGTTTTAATATTGATAAAAGAAAATTTTTAAAATAGGAGAAAATGTTATGAATGTATTTGACTACATGGCACTATATTCCCTGGGAATAATTTGGATAATAATATTTGTTAATATTATTTTAGTTGTATTTGGATATATATACTATTCTAAAGTACAAAATAAAAAAATGAAAGAGAAATTAAAGTACTACCCTTTTGTATCAGTTATGGTTCCAGCACATAATGAAGCTATTGTTATAAGAAAAACAGTAGAATCATTACTAGAATTAGATTATCCTCATGATAGATATGAAATTATAATAATAAACGATAATTCAAGTGATAATTCAACAGAAATACTACAAAAGGTTAAAGAAAATGTTTTAGATAGGAATTTAATAATAATAAACACTGATAATATAACTGGTGGAAAGGGAAAATCCAATGCACTTAATATAGGGCTTGAAAAAAGCAAGGGAGAAATTTTAGCTGTTTATGATGCTGACAATACTCCGGATTCTAAAGCATTAAAATATTTAGTTCAAACATTGTTAGAGGATGATAAATTAGGTGCAGTTATTGGAAAATTTAGATGTAGAAATAAAGATAAAAACTTATTAACCAATTTTATAAATATAGAAACATTAACGTATCAATGGATGGCTCAAGCAGGACGATGGGAAATGTTTAAACTTTGTACTATTCCAGGTACCAACTTTGTAGTGAGAAGAAGTATTATGGAAGAAATGAATGGATGGGATACAAAAGCTATAACAGAAGATACAGAAGTGAGTTTTAGAATTTATATGATGGGATACAAAATAAAATTTATGCCTCTTGCTGTAACATATGAACAAGAGCCTCAAACATTAAATGTGTGGTTTAAGCAAAGAAGCAGATGGGCTAAAGGGAACACTTATGTAGTTATAAAAAATTTCAAATACTTATTTAAACCAGGCTTTGGCGTAACTAAATTTGATATATTGTATTACACGATGATTTATTTTTTCTTTTTATCAGCTAGTGTTATTTCAGATATGTTATTTTTATTAGGATTTGGAGATATAATTCAAATAAACGTTACTGGATATGGGTTAATATTGTGGATTATGGCGTATTTAGTGTTTAATCTTTCTATAATGATAGCAATTTCAACAGAAAAGGGAGAATTAAATATAAAAAATATTATGGTTATATCTATAATGTATTTTACTTATTGTAAATTATGGGCTGTTGTAGCAGCAATAGGGTTTTGTAATTACATAAAAGATTCATTATTAAAAAGAGAAACTAAATGGTATAAAACTGAAAGGTTTTAAACTTGGAGGAGGCACTGATATATGAGTAAGGTGAAGGTAATTTTACATAAATTAAAATTTTTATTATTTTTTACTTTTGTAATTATACTTTTAGTAAATATGTTGCCTATCAAAGTAAACGCAGATCCAATTAAGAATTTTATAAATGTAGAAAATACGATTAATACAAGGACATATAAAATGGGAAATGATTTAAGCTTTAAAGGTGTATTTTCAGGTCACAGTTGGTATTTTAACATTAATAAGTGGTGGAATGTTAACTTTGTTGAAGCACATATACAATTTTCAATAAATCAATTAGTAGATAGTAAAAAAGATGCATACATAGTACTGTCTATTAATAATGTTAATTTTTATTCTAAAAAAATATATTATGATAAAAAGACAGAAATTCAAGATATTAAACTAAACATCCCAAAAGATTTACTTTTAAGTGGAAGTAATGAATTGAAAGTTGAAACATATTCAAGAATTTCAGATTTACCGTGTATAGATGATGTTAATATTGCAAATTGGATTACTTTAAAAGGTGATTCAAATGTAAAAGTTAATTTTAATAATGTTATAGCTGACAATAAAATATCCAATTTTCCATATCCTTATTTAAAGGAAGATGATAAAGAATATGTATCTACAAACATAGTAATACCAAACGAGTATAGTGATGGAGAATTAAGTGCTGCACTATTATTAAATTCTTACTTAGGAAAGATGTATCAAAATGGAGACTATTATGGAGAAATATTAAAATATGATGACTTTTCTAAGAAAAAATCTCAAAATGTAATTTATATTGGAAATTATGATATTCTTCCTAAAGAAATAAGTCTATCAAATAATGTGGAAAATGAAGACTGTATTATAAAAGTGTTGAATTCACCATATAGTAATGATGAAAATAGAAAGATGTTACTTATTTTAAGCAACAATAATGAAAGTCTTTTAAAAGGTGTAAAAACACTTATGAATAACGATATTGTTTTTCAATTAGACAATGATACATTTATAGTAGATAAAAACTTAAAAGAAGAAATGAAAAGCAAAGAGGAGAATGGAAGAATAACTTTCAAGGATATTGGAAGTAATGAAATTCATTTAAAAGGTCAATTTAGAAGAAGTACTACTTTAAATTATAGTTTACCTAAAAATAGAGTGTTAAGCTCTGGTGATAAAATAAAATTATTTATGAGATATTCTGAAAACTTAGATTTCAATAGAAGTTTAGTAACTATATACATGAACAATACTCCCATTGGAAGCAAAAAATTAGAAAAAGATAAAGCAAATGGTGACGAATTGGAATTAACAATACCAGATGATGTTAAATTAAGTAGTTACATGGAACTTACTATAGCTTTTGATTTAGAAATGGAAAATTCATACTGCGAAAAAAGACAAGAAGAAATGCCCTGGGCTTTAGTGAGTGGAGACTCGTATATATATACTGGATTAACTGATATAGATAATTACTACTTTTCCACATATGGAGCACCTTTTATTAAAGATAGAACTTATAATGATACATTAGTAGTTTTGCCTGATAATTTGACATCACAAGATTTAACTTATATAGGAAGAGTTTTTACTTATTTAGGTAAAGATTTATATTACAATACTGGAAGTTTAAAAACAATTAGAAGTTCAAGAATAAATGGGGAGGAAAAAGATAGTAATATAGTTGTATATGGAACTCCAGCAAATAATAAGCTTATTAAAAAATTAAATAATAATCTTTGGTTTAAGTATAATGAAACATATTCAAAATTTTTATCAAATGAAAAGTTATTTTTAACAGAACCATTTTCAAGTGAAATTTCTACTTTTCAACTTGATATATCTCCATACAACCTTCAAAAAGCAATGCTTGTAATCACATCACCAAATGAGGAGATATTAAGAAATTCATTAGAGTATTTAAGTTCATCAAAAAAAATATATGAACTTAGTGGTGATTGTGCTGTAATAGATCAATATGGAAATATAAAAACATATAAAATGAAAAAAGAGGTGTCTAAGCCAATTTATCAAAAAATAAATTCATTAGATTCTAGGGTAAAAGGTTTATTAGGAATTGTAACATTATTTTTAATATTTATTATGGTATCTATAATAATGTACTTTTTAAAAAATAAATCAATGGAAAAAGGAGATTCGATTTTAATTTCAAAGTTTAAAAAAATTGGTAGAAAATATTCTAAAGGTATAAAAGAAAAAGAAAATGAAGAACCTAAAGACGAATAATTTATTAAAAATGCATTAATAAATAGGATTAATATGGTATAAATTAATAAATATATTAAAATTGACAAATTATAAAAGAAAATATAGAATTAAAGTATTATTTTAAAATATTTGTAAATATATATTTATTAAATAAAAATTAATTTATGAAATGGAGAAGATAAGCATGAAAGCAATATTAACAGTAATTGGGGAAGATAAAGTTGGTATTATTGCAGGGGTTAGCAACAAACTACAAGAATTTAATATTAACATATTAGATGTTAACCAAACAATAATGCAAGGATTTTTTACTATGATGATGGCATTAGATTGTAAAAATATGAATACACAATTTGAAGATGTACACAAAGCATTAAATGCTAAAGGTATAGAACTTGGTGTTGAAGTTAAGATTCAAAGAGAAGAAATTTTTAAGTCTATGCATTCACTATAATTGGGGGGAAACTTATGAATACTAATAAAATACTTGAGACAATAAAGATGATTGAAGAGGAAAAGTTAGATATAAGAACTATAACAATGGGGATTTCATTATTAGATTGTATAGATCCGGATGGAGAAAAAGCTAGAATAAAGATATATGATAAGATTACAAAATCTGCAGAACATTTAGTAGAAGTGGGAAGACAAATAGAATCTGAATTTGGAATTCCAATAGTAAATAAAAGAGTTTCAGTAACGCCTATATCTATAATTGCAGGAGCTACTAATGAAGAAAGTTATGTGAAATTTGCTCAAACTTTAGATAAAGCGGCTGAAACTTTAGGAATAGATTTCTTAGGTGGATTTTCAGCTTTAGTACAAAAGGGATGTACTAAGGGAGATAAGATATTAATAAGTTCTATTCCAGAAGCATTAGCAACTACACAAAAAGTTTGTGCCTCTGTAAATGTTGGATGTACAAAATCAGGAATAAATATGAATGCTGTTAGGGATATGGGAGAAATTATAAAGAAAACAGCAGAGCTTACGAAAGATAAAAAAGGATTTGGATGTGCAAAGTTAGTTGTATTTGCTAATGCAGTAGAAGACAATCCATTTATGGCTGGAGCATTTCATGGAGTGGGAGAAGCAGAAAAAATAATAAATGTTGGAGTAAGTGGACCAGGAGTTGTTAAAAGAGCTTTAGAAAAAGTCAGAGGACAATCTTTTGATGTTGTTGCAGAAACAATAAAGAAAACTGCTTTCAAAGTTACGAGAATGGGCGAATTAGTTGCTAATGAAGCTTCAAGAAGATTAGATGTTCCTTTTGGAATAGTTGATTTATCTTTAGCACCAACCCCAGCAGTTGGTGATTCAGTAGCAGAAATATTGGAAGAAATAGGACTTGAAACAGTAGGAACACATGGAACGATAGCTGCTCTTGCAATGCTTAATGATGCCGTTAAAAAAGGCGGGGTTATGGCATGTAGCCATGTAGGGGGATTAAGTGGTGCATTTATCCCTGTATCTGAAGATGCAGGAATGATTGAAGCTGTAATTAAGGGATCATTAAACTTGGAAAAATTAGAAGGAATGACTTGTGTATGTTCAGTAGGACTTGATATGATTGCAATTCCAGGTAATACACCAGCATCTACAATATCTGCAATGATTGCTGATGAGGCTGCAATTGGTGTTATAAATAATAAAACAACAGCAGTTAGAATAATACCAGCACCAGGATGCATAGTTGGAGATATGGTTGAATTTGGTGGCCTTTTAGGTAGAGCACCTGTAATGAAAGTGAATGAAAATTCATCAGAATTATTTGCCCAAAGAGGTGGAAGAATTCCGGCGCCTATACATTCATTTAAGAACTAAAATAAAAAATAATTATTTTTTTATTAGATATTTGAACTACTCAACAATTATTGTTGAGTAGTTTTTTTATTGCGTTTATTTTTTTATGAAATTAATAATTATTCTAAAGATTTTATTCTTAAATTAATCAAAAAACGTTTTTTATGTGCGATTTTATTATTTTAAAATATTTGACTAGCTATTTTAAAAGTGTTAAAATTGTAAGGTTGTATTGGTATAAATAACATTTGGAGGAATAAATATGAAAAATAATAGAAGTATAAAAAATGATTTGTTAAAAAAATTAGTATTAGGTTTCATAGTTGTATTTGGAGCAGCATTTTTTTCTACATTTATTATAGTAAAAGAAAATTTAGTAAATATTAAACAAAATAGTATGGAAAAAATGATAAGTGATGCTACAAAAATAGAAGAACAAAAACTAAACAGCAAAATTAGTATTGCAAGAGCAATAGCAGCTGATTATAAAATTTCTGATATAAATGTATCACAAGAAGAAAAAAATAAAACATTAATTAAATATGTTAATGATTTAGATTTAAGATCTATAGGAATTGTTGATTTAAATGGAAATTTAATTTCAACAGATGGTTATTCAAATAACATAGCTGATAGAGAATATTTTAAATCCATAGTAAGTAATAAAGAAATCTATATAAGTTCGCCATCATTTGTAAAAGGAACTGATGAACAAATAATATTTTTAGCAGTACCTATAACTAATGGTTGTGATGTTGTTGGAGGATTAACGTGTACTTTTGATAGTAGCTTTTTATCTAAAGACATAGAAAGTTTAAGATATTTTAACATGGGAACTTCATACATATTAGATAAAACAGGAACGGTAATTGCATCTGAGTTTATAGATGATGTTAAAAATAAGAAAAATCTTTTAAAATCTGATGATATTTCAGATGAAGCACATAATGTTTATAAAAAGGTTATAGAGGGAAAGTCAAATATTTTAAAAGAAGATGACAAATATATTGCGTATGCTCCTGTTAATTTAACAGAAGGGTGGACAATGGTATTAGAAGTTGATGCAAAGTATGTAGATAAAGAATTAAATTCATTAATAAAACTATTTATTACTATTGCAACTATTGGAACAATAATATTAATAATAATTATCATAATTATTGGAGAGAACTTGGGTAAAAGGTTAAAGACATTAAAAAATAGTATAGAAGTATTATCAAAGGGAATATTTAATGAAGAATTAAATACAAAGGAAATGCAAAAAGAAGATGAAATTGGAGATATAAATAGAGCGTTACAAGTCACTAAAAATTCTATTGTAAATATAGTGCAAGCAGTAAAGCATAGTGTGGATATATTAAAACACCAATCTGATATGCTTGAAGGGACTTCAAATCAAATAACAGCTGGATCAAAAAATATTTCCATTGCAATGCATGAATCAGCAGAAGCTAATACAAATCAATCAACAGAAATTTTAAAGGTTCATAATCAAATGAAAGAATTTGGTGATAATGTTGAGTTTATGAACGAAAACGTAAATGATCTTGCAAAAATTTCTTTGAGTGTTGAAAGCAAAGTTGATGATGGTAACAATAGTATTTCAGAATTAGATATCTCATTAAATAGTTTTGATGAAACATTAAAATCATTTAATGAAGTTATAAGTGGTATGAATAATAAGATTGCATCTATAAAAAATATTACAAGTACTATTAATGGATTGTCTGAACAAACAAATCTACTTGCTTTAAATGCAGCTATTGAAGCTGCTAGAGCAGGGGAAGCTGGTAGAGGATTCAGTGTAGTAGCTGATGAGATAAGGAAACTTGCTGAGCAAAGTCAAGAATCAGTTGGGGAAATAGGAACAATAATTAATAATGTGCTTGTAGAAAGCAATAATATTATTAAGTCTACAGAAAGTATAAATTTAGAAGTTTCATCTCAAAAGCAAAAGATAAACTTAACAGTAGATACTTTTAGTAATATTGCAGAACTTTTAAAAGAAGTTAGTCCTAAGATACAACAAATATTAAATATATCTAATAGTAATGATGAAAGAAAAGATGATGTATTACATGCACTTGAAAATCTTACAGCTATTTCAGAAGAATTGGCTGCAACTACAGAAGAAGTTGATGCAACTGGTGAAGAATTTAATGAATCAAGTGGAGATATAAGAATAGCTTGTGATGAATTAATACAATCAATTAAAGAATTAAATGAAGAAATTAATAAATTTATAATATAATATTGAGTTAAAATTCTTTTTTTAATTTTGCAAAAAGTTTCAAATAAGTAGAGTTCTTAAATAAAAAGTGTTTAAGAACTCTTTTTTATAAAAAAATCTAAAAATATTCAACTAAAAGGTGACATAATTACTTATGTTGTTTTGTAAATCAAAAAATCTTATTTTAAACCATAAATATACATAATATGTTATAATATACTTATAAGTAAATTATTTATTGGGGATTTTGGTTTTAATAATTTTTATAGTTCGAGGATGTTATTTAAATTACAAGGTGAAAAATTTATTTCTATCTTATAATTAACGCATCATAAAGGAGGATTTTATGAAAAATAAAGTAATAATACAATTATTCATTGTATCAATATTCATAATTGGGATATTTGGAGGATGCAATACATTTAAAATTACAAATAAAAATAATGATTTAATTATATATACATCACATCCTAAGGAATTTAGTAATCCTATTATAAGTGAATTTGAAAAGAAAACTAATATTCATGTAAATCTTGTGAAGGCATCTACAGGAGAATTACTTAAAAATATAGAGGAAGAAAATAATGCCCCTTTAGGCGATGTTATATGGGGGGGATCTGTAGCCGCGCTTAAATCAAGAACAGATTTTTTAGAAGAATATATTTCAAAAAATGAAGAAAATATATATAAAGATTATAGAAATTCAGATGGAAAAATAACAAGATTTACAATAATGCCAAGTGTATTAATTGTAAATTTAGATTTAGCTAAAGATACAAAAATAGATGGTTTTGAAGATTTATTAAATCCAGAACTAAAAGGAAAAATAGCGGTAGCCAATCCAGCAAAGTCATCAACAGCTTTGGAAAGCTTAACTAATCAATTATATGCTATGGGAAATAATAATCCAGATGAGGGTTGGCCATATATAGAAAGTTTTTTGGGAAATACAGAGAATAAAATGCTTAACAGCTCATCAGCTGTATTTAACAAAGTAATAGATGGGGAGTATACTGTTGGATTAACATATGAAGGTGCATTAAAGTATATAAGTACAGATGATCCAGTCAAGATAGTATATCCTAAAGAAGGAATAATAGCTAATCCGGATTGCGTTGCAATAATTAAGGGTGCTGAGAAAATGGAGAATGCTAAAAAGTTCATTGATTTCTTAACAAGTAAAGAAGTACAAACTATGGTAAGTGAAGATCTTTGCAGACGTTCAGTAAGAAGTGATGTACAGTCAGAAAAGTTTGAAGACTTTAATAAGTTAAATATAATAAGGCAAGATGAAAATTGGGTTCTAAACAATAAACATGAAATAATAAAAAAGTATGAAAATATTATAGAAAATAAATAATTAGAATTTTTATTTCTTATATAAATTGAAAAATTTAATGTTTCAATTTATTAAGTATATATTTTTTAGACAATAAATGTAACAAAATGTTTATCTAATAAAATCTTATTAATATAAAGGGATGAGAAGATGTATAAAAAATTAAAGAACATATTAGAGAAAAGTATTAAGGATAAATCAATAGCAAAAAAAATAAGTAAAAGTTTTAAGATAATAATTATAATAAATGCCATTGCTATGTTTATAATTGTAAGTTTACTAATAATACTATCATCTAGAACAGCACGTCTTTATAAGGGTCCATATGTACAAGCAGAGGTTGTTTCTAATATGAAAGTAGAGATACAGGTAATAGATAAAAATATATATAAAGCAATAAGTACAGATGATGTTGAAAAAAAATCTCAATATTTAAAGGATATGAATGTTGAGGTGGAAAATTTTAATAAAAACTTCGATTTAATTAAGAATGACTTTAATGGAGATGAAAGACTTATATCTATTCTTGAAAAGAGTTTAGATGAAACTGATGCAACTATAAAGGATATTTGCAATTTAATTACAAATGCTAAAGAAGAAGAAGTACTTAACTTAATAAATAAAACATATTCTACAGAAATAGAATCTATAGAGCAAAATATAGAAAACATATATAAGGCGTCTCAAATAGAAGCTAAAGGATTTGTAAGTAGCTCTAGATTATATGAATATTTGAGTATGGGAATTATTGGGGTGATGTTATTAAGTATCTTAATAATAGCTATTACAGTTATAAAATTATTAATAGAAATGTTACTTAAAGGAATTAATAATATTAAAAATATGTCTAAAAATCTATCACAAGGAATTTTAGATGTTGACAATCAATATTTAAATACTGATGAAATGGGAGAAATGGCTTCTGATTTAGAAAATTCTATAAACATGTTAAGTAGTTATTTAAAAGATGAAACTTATGTTTTAGAAAATATATCTAAAGGAAATCTAGATATAAACTTAAATTCTTCATTGGAGTATACAGGTGATTTCATGCCAATGAAAGTATCTCTTGAAAAAATTATAAATTCTTTAAATAATAGTTTTTATTATATTTCTAAATCAGTTGATTTAGTAGCAAGCAGTTCCCAAGAAATTTCAGCTACAACTCAAGTTTTATCAGAAGGATCAACTAATCAAGCAGGTGTAGTTGAAGAATTATTATCTAGTTTTCATGAAATATCAGAACAAGTTAAGCTTAATGCTAAAAATGCAAATGATGTAAATGAATTTACTAAAGAAACAAAACAAGTTGTAAGTGATGGAAATAAAAAAATGCAAGAATTATTGATTTATATGAAAGAAATATGTACAGAAGCAAATAAAATTTCAGGAATTATAAATACAATAAGAGATATAGCAGAGCAAACAAACCTTTTGGCTTTAAATGCAGCAATTGAAGCAGCAAGAGCTGGTGAAGCAGGTAAGGGATTTGCAGTAGTGGCAGAAGAAGTGAGACTACTTGCAGCACAAAGCTCACAAGCTGTTAAAGTAACTACAGAACTTATAGAAAAATCAACTGATGTAGCTAATAATGGGGGCATCTTAGCACAAGAAACAGCAAGTTCTTTAAATGGTATAGTTAATAATGTAGAACAAATAACAAATTTAATAAAAGAAATAACACAAGCATCTGATTTACAACGCCAATCTATAATGGAAGTAACTATAGGTGTAGATCAAATAGCAGAAGTAGCACAAACTAATTCGGCAACTGCAGAAGAAACAGCAAGCGCTACAGAAGAATTATCAATTCAAGCACAGGAAATAAATGAAAAGTTAGAAATGTATAAATTGAAAAATAATTAGGATATTAAGTGCTTTTTTGAAAAGCTATGTTTTAGCAGAGTGT
>NZ_JAMQHY010000007.1:16748-28213 GCF_023845705.1 Clostridium sp. ZBS15 | reverse complement strand
TTTACCTATTGCATATATCAACACGCATTTAAAACATAGCCTTTTGAAAAAATAGAATTATATAGAGTTTTAATTAATTTTATAAGGTAAAAAGAAGAGTTAAGTAATTTTTCTTTTTACCTTAAATTTTTATATATAGCTAATGACATTGTTTAGATTATTATGTCATCATTCTTTTAAGATGTAAAATTATAAATTTTGATACTGTTTACAAAATATGGTATTATTAAATAACTAATCTACTTATTGAATTTAAAGTATATTAATATATTTGAGGTGAGTATATAAATGAATACATGTGAAAATTCAAAAGGGGAAAAATGGATTAAAATAAAAGGCAAAAGAAAAATTCAATCCTTTCAAGATTTATATGCAGATTTATTTAATATAAGTTTAGGAATAATATCATTAGAAGGAAAGGCGTTAACTGTATGGTCTAATTCTTCTTTGTTTTGTAATTATATTATAAAAAACAATAGTGAAAGGTGTAAGCAAGAAAAACAAAAGATAATAGATTATGTTATGAAAAATGGTCAAGTTATAAAATATACTTGTTATATGAAGATAACGTATTTCGCATGTCCTATATTTTATGGTGATGATTTAGTAGCCATATGTTTAGGGGGAGGAGTTTACTTAGAAGAAGATAAAGAAAGTTTAAATGAGAATATTATTAAAGGTATACAAATAGTAGCTGAAAGTAAGTTGAACGATATCATAACTTTGTTAGAGAATGTATTTAATTTAATAGATAATGAGAAAGAAGTAAATCAATTAAAAAAAGATGAAAATGAAAAATTTAATGAAGATCTATTTTTTTTAGAAAATAAGTTGACACTTAGAGAAGTGGAAGTTGTTAAATTAATGAACTTAGGAATGACTAATAAAGAAATTTGTATGAAGTTAAATATAAGTGAAAAGACAGTTAAAACACATGTTACTAATATATTAAGAAAATTAAAAATGAAAGATAGATTAGAGGTAGTTATATTTTGTAAAAGTAATAGTATAAAATATTATGAGGCTTCAAATGTCTATTAGAAAGAAATGTATTGTATTTGTATCTATAGTTGTAATTGTACCCATGATTTTAATATTGATATTATCAAATGTTATTTTAAATGATCAAATAGATAAATCTGCTCAAGGATATTTAGAAAATGCTTTTATAATTGCAAAAAATCAAATGTTAAATCAATTAGATGAAATGGAGAAAATTTCAATAAAAACAACTAATTCCTCTGATTTTAAAAGTAAACTAAAAGAAGAAAATAAAAATGTACTAGATGCAGATATTTATGAGTTAAGAGAGGTATATGAGTATATAGATTTATATTTTGTATTTAGTGATGATAAGAGGTTGTTATTAAATCATCCATCAATAAAAGGAACTAATTTAGATAGATTAAATATATTATTGGACAAGGCTAAAGAATGTCATAAAACTGTTATCTCAGAAGAAATATTTAATTTAGATGATTTATTTTACTATGATTCTAAAGAATATAATGAATTTAAAGTAAAGCTAGACAATACAGAGGGAAAGGAGTATTTAAATAAAAGTTTAGTATCTATTACTATTTCTCCAGTATATGATAAAAAAGAGGATCAACTTCTAGGGTTCTTAGTCTTAGGTTCAATAATAAACAATAATGATTATTTCCCAAAAATATATTCAGAAAATGTTAAAAATTCATATTTAGCAATTTCTATTGATGAAATTAGAATAGCATCTAATATTAGAAGTCCCAAAAAAGAAAATTATATTGGAAGTTTAAATCCTACTTCAATAAAGGAGTTAAATAGCTTAGAAAAAACTTATTTTGGGAAACAGAACATTGATGGAGAAATTCATATATTTTTAGATAAACCTATATTAAATTGCGATGGAGAATGTGTAGCTGTATTAGGAGTTGGCATTCCAGAAGACAAGTTTTCTATTATTATGCATATGCAAAGAAATATAATTATTTTTGTTTGTGCTTTTTTCTTAGTAATAATGTTATTTATTTGTAAATATGTTTCCAGAAAATTAACTGCACCAATTATTAAGGCAACAGAATTGGCAAATCAAATATCAAAAGGAGATAATGAAGTTGTTATAGATAAAAAATTTTTAGAAGATAATAAAGATGAAACAATAATTTTACTTAAGGCATTTAAGAAAATGGCAGATGATTTAAAATATGCAGAAAATGAACGTGAAATTTATTTGAAAAATATAAAATATGAACAAATAGAACAAGAAAAATTATCTAGACAGCTATTTTTATTAAATGAAAGCTTAGAAGAAAAAGTTAAGTTACGTACAGAAGACTTAAGAGAAGCTATAAAAAGTTTGAAAAAAGCAGATAAAGTTAAATCATTATTTTTAGCTAATATGAGCCATGAATTAAGGACTCCATTAAGTGCAATTATTACTTGTTCTGAAATTTTAAAGGAAGAAATATTCGGAAAATTAAATTCAAAACAACTCAAACATATAACTAATATTTTAAATAGTGGAAATCATTTATTACAATTAATTAATAATGTTTTAGACATATCTAAGATAGAATCAGGAAAAATGAAACTCACTTTAGGAAGATATTCTATTGCAGACATTATAATGGAGAGCTTTTCAGTTGTAAAAAGTTTAGCTTATCGAAAAAATATTTATATTGATATAAATATAAATCCTAGTGATTTTATTATTAAAATTGATGCCAATAAGTTAAGACAAATATTATATAATTTACTTTCTAATTCAATTAAATTTACACAAGAGGGTGGAAAAGTACAAATAGAGGTTACTAAAAATTTAGCTTATATTAAATTAATTGTTGAAGATAATGGTATTGGAATAAAAAAAGAAGATCAAAAGAGGATATTTAATGAGTTTGAACAAGTGGATAATTCTTACGAAAGAAAATATGAAGGTACTGGACTTGGGTTACCTTTAACTAAAAAATTAGTTGAGATGCATGGAGGTGAAATATTTTTGATAAGCAATATAAATATTGGAACAAAGGTTATAGTTACTATACCAGTTCAAAGAGAAGATAATAGTGATACTATAGTTCCTAGTATAAATTAAAATATCAATAACATGGAGTGGAAAATCATGGATAAAGTATTGATTATAGATGACAACAAGCAAAATTGCGAAATAATTAAGGATTTACTATATACATGGGGCTATTGTGTATACTTAGCATTTGATGGATTTGAGGGTTTTAAATTAGCTAGAAATGTTAAACCGGATGTAATTCTTTTGGATGTTATGTTACCAGGAATGAATGGATTTGAAACATGTAAAAAATTAAAAGAAAATCAAGAAACTCAAAATATTCCTATTATAATGTTAACAGTATTAAATGAGGTTGAAGATAGAATGCGAGGATTTAATGTTGGGGCAGATGTGTTTTTATCAAAGCCTATTGTTTATCAAGAATTAAAAAATAGAATTGATTGGGCTGTAAAATCTAAAAGAGTATTTGATAATATGGAACAAATAGATAAGGTGGCTATATGCTTATTAAATATTATAAGATTAAAAGATAAAAAGTTATATTTACACTGTAAAAATGTAAAAAACTACTGTGAAAAAGTTGGTAAGATATTATTTTTAAATGACGAAGAAATGAAACAATTAATACTAGGCGCATATTTACATGATATAGGTAAAATTTTTTCTAATACATTGTTGGAACATGTGGAAATGGGAGAAAATATTATTTCAGATTTGAATATGTCCAAGTGGTTAAAAGTAATGATAAGAAATCATCATGAAAAAATGAATGGTAAGGGATTCCCAGATGGTTTAACTTCTAGTGAAATGTCACAAAACCTAAAGATATTGATTACAGTAAATAGATTTATTGAGTTATTAGATGAATTGAAAGATAATGAGGCTAGTATACTTAAATTAAGTAATGAATGTGAAAAAGGAGACTTGAATACAGAAGTTATTGAGGCTATAAAACAAGTATTAGAAGATGAAAAATTTATTGAAAGTATAAACTATAATTAATGGTGAAAGTGGCTGCTTAAACTAAGAGTATAATTTCTAGTTTGAGTAGCTTGCTTTTTGGAAAAATAAAACAATATACAACTTAAGTTGTATATTGTTTTATTTTTGTAGGTATTTATTACAACTTTGGTTTAATTATAAGAATGATATTGAGGACATAGAATTTAAATATAAAGGCAAATAAAAAATAAATTTCTAAGTTGTAGGTGAAGTTTTGATTTCATCTAAATAGAAATTTGTATCATGGAATAGCACCTGTTATATTCTTGAATTATTAGGAATATTATGGATGTTGATTTCAAGATAAAAAGTAATTATTATGCATATAAAAAGGGAGGAGTATTATGATATGAATAAAAAAGTAAAGTTAGCTGATATTTTAGCTGAAAAAGGGTTACCAATTAATTTTCAATTTGGTGGAGATGCTCCAGAAGAAATGACAACACGTGAAGTACAAAAAGAGCCAACTCCTAGAGCTAAAAGATTAAGAGAAATTTATTATGACACTTTATCTACTGCAAATACTGAATTCCCATATTGGTATAACAGAAGATGGAATGAATTAGAAGGTGAAGTAGATATAGTGAGAAGGGCTGAATCTCTTAAATGCGCTTATTCTCATTTAACACCTAATATTATACCTGGTGAAAAATTAGTTATGCAAAAAACTAATTATTATAGAGGATCATTCCCAATGCCTTGGCTTTCAGAAGGCTTTTTTGTAGCTAAAGAAGACGAATTATACAAGGAAGCTTTAAATAGAGGCAGTGCTAGTGCTGGAGAGTTAAGTAAATTTGGTACTGGTGGAGGAAATGTTACTAAAAGTTTTGGTAAAGTAGTTTCTATAGCAGGTAAATTTGGAATGAGACAAGAGGAAATACCTGTATTAGTTAAGCTTGCCAAAGAATGGGTTAATAGATCTGTAGATGATTTGGGACATAAATATGAACAAATGGTACCAGATTATGAAATAAAAGAAAATATCATGAAATCTTTAATTTGTATGTTTGATTCAGGTTTTACATTACCTCAAGGAAGAGAAGTTGTAAATTACTATTACCCATTACAATATGGTTTTGATGGATTAATTGATATGGCTACTGAATGCAAGAAAAAAGTTGCTGGAAATGCCGATGGAGACGGACTTGTAGGTATGGACCGTTTATATTTTTATGAAGCTGTTAAAATAACTTTAGAAGGTATTCAAAATTGGATATTAAACTATGAAAAGCATGCTAGAGATTTAGCTGCAATTGAAAAAAATGAGGCTCAAAAAGAAGAATATCTTGAAATTGCTGAATGTTTAGGCTGGATTTCTCATAAACAACCACGTACATTTAGAGAAGCTCTTCAATTGACTTATATTATTCACATAGCAGTAATCAATGAAGATGCTATTTCTGGATTGTCACCAGGAAGAGTAGGACAAGTATTATATCCTTGGTTTAAACAAGATATAGAAAATGGAAGAATAACAGAAAAAGAAGTATTAGAACTTTTAGAGCTTCATAGAGTTAAATTTACATGTATTGATTGCTTTGCTTCAACAGGTGTTGTTGGAGGCGTTCTTTCAGGAAATACATTTAACAATTTAACTATTGGTGGGCTTAAAAAAGATGGAAGTTCAGCAGCGAATAGATTGGAATATTTAATAGTAGAAGCAGGTATTACATGTTCAACACCTCAACCTACATTATCATGTTTTTATGATGAAAAGTTACCAGAAGAATTCTTACTAAAATGTATTGAATGCGACAAAACAGGTTCAGGTTATCCAGCTTGGATGAATAATCGTGGTGCAATAGAATTTATGATGAATCAATATGGTGATGAAGGAATGACCATTGAAGAGGCAAGGTCAGTTGCAATAGGCGGATGTCTTGAGACTTCTCCTTGTACTTGGAAAGAACTTACTCTAAACGGAGAAAAATATGATATTCCAGGCGGAGCAGGACAGCCTACTTCTGTTGGAGTACACTTTATTGCCAATCCAAAGGTGTTAGAACTTGTACTGACCAATGGTAAGGATTACAGAACTAATTCACAAGTGTACCCTGCGCATAATAAAAAACTAGAAACATTTGAAGAATTAGTTGACCAATTTAAAGAGTATTATGAATTGACTTGTGATGTACTTGCTAAGACTAATAATATTCAACATGATGTTTGGCGCAAAAAAAATATGTCAATTGTGAATTCATTATTAAAACCAAATTGTTTAGATACAGGTAAACACATTGGAAACTTAGGATATAGATTTAATGCAACTTACAATATAGAAAGTTGTGGAACTATTAATACCATAAATAGTTTAGCGTCATTAAAGAAGCTTGTATATGATGACAAAAAATATACCCTTGACCAAATGAAAGAAGCAATACTTAATAACTTTGGATTTAAAACTGCAGAGGAAATAGGAAGCTATTCATTAGCAGACCAAGAAAAAGCTGATATTAGTTCTAAATATGACGATATTTATGGAGAGTGTTTATTAGCACCTAAATATGGAAATGATGATCCATACGTTGATGATATATTAAAGAATTATGAAGATTGGTTCTGTGATGTATGCCATAATTATGAATCATTATATGGCAAGAAGATGTATGCTTGTCAAATTTCTGTTTCAACTCATGGAGCACAAGGGGCAGCAACCCTTGCAACTACAGATGGACGTTTGGCTGGTACAACTTATGCAGATGGATCTATGTCAGCTTATCCAGGAACAGATAAGAATGGACCGTATGCATTATTTACATCTGCTACAGTTTGGGATCATAGCAGATCTCAAAACTCACAAATGAATTTGAAGATTCATCCAAGTGCAATTAAAGGAGTAGAAGGATCTAAGAAGCTATTAGATTTAACACGCTCTTATATGAGAAAAGGTGGATATCACATTCAATATAATGTTGTAGATTCAAAGGTATTAAAGGAAGCTCAAGTTAAACCAGAAAATTATAGAGATTTAATGGTTCGTGTTGCTGGATTTACACAATACTGGTGTGAAATTGGTAAGCCAATACAAGATGAAGTTATTTCAAGAACTGAATATGAAGGGGTGTAATAAAAAATGGCTAATGAAAATATGAAACACAATGATTGCTTAAATTTTTCATCAATAGATGCAGCAAAAGGAATTTGCAGAATATCTAATCAAATGATATTTATAGATACACCTATTTGCAATAATTTTAATGAAGCTCACAAGTGCAGAAATTGTACTAATTTTAAGAATCCTGATAAAGATAATATGGGAACTTGTACAGGGTTAAAGATCGAAGCTTGGACATTTGGAGATTTAAGTGCCGCTACTTGTGAAGGGTATAAAAATAATAAATTAGATGATAAAAAATAATAACTGAAAGATAACCAAATATGATTTGAAAATTAAAGAGAGTGTGCTAAAACTTAACATACTCTCTTATTACTTTAAAAAAGGAGTAAAAGTATGGAACAAAAAAATGCTAATCATTTAGGTCATATGGTTGTACTAGCCTCATGGCTAGCCGTTTTTTGCTTATTTGGTTTCAGATCAACTTTCTCTGTATTGCAAGTGCCAATGTCACAAAATTTAGGCTGGCAATCTTCGCAGCTTACTTTGGGATATTCTTTAATGATGACAGTTTATGCAATTACTGCTTATTTTAGTGGAATGATAATTGATAAGTGGGGAACAAAGCCTGCATATGCAATAGGATCAGTATGTGCTTGCCTAGGCTTTTTTGTAACAAGTTATGCTCAAAGTTATTTAGGTTATTTAATTCCATACGCTATTTTTGCTGGAATTGGAACAGGTATGCTTTGGGTTTCATCAACTGTTTCTGTACGAAAATGGTATGTAGGAAAATCTTATGCTAGTATGTGGGGAATTGCATTTATGGGAGCTCCAGTAGCTCAAGTAGTATTGAGTCTTCTTGTTAAACAAGTACTTAATTTTACAGACTGGAGAACTGCAATGAGAGGATTAGCAATAGTAGTTCTTATTGCACTTATAATTGCAGCAGCTGTAGCAAAGAAAAATCCAGAGGACTATGAACTTGAACCTTTTGGAATAGATTCTATTAAGTCAAATGTTAATAAAGATTCAGGAAAGATTTGGACAGTAAAAGAAGCTTTTAGTATATTCCCAATTTGGGGAGCTATTTTAACTTTTTTAGGCAGTATGCTTGGAGAGTTTTTAATTTGGACTCAAGTGGTTAAATTTTGGAATGTTGATGTAAAAATGTCACTAAGTACCGCAACTAATCTTTATATAATAATAGGAATAGCAGGAATATTTACTATGCCTATTATGGGAAGAATAGCTGATAAAATGGTTGGAAAATACAATAATAACGAAGCTAAAGCTAGAAAAGTTATGTTAATATTTGCACCTATAATTGGATTATTGGCTTGTGCATTTTTACTTATGACTAAAAAATCTATTGTATTTGGAATAATATCTTGTATTCTTTTTGCTATATATTGGGCAATAGAACCAGGTGGTGTAGCAGGATACGCAGGTTCTATATATGGTAATAAAACATTGGGTAAAATATGGGGACTTGCAACATTAATAGTAATGGCTATAGGTCCAGCAGTTGGTAGTTTCATGGGTGCATATTTATATGATTTATCAGGAAGCTATTTTAATTCAATAATATTTGCAGCTTGTGCATTTGTTTTTTCAACAATTGTTGCAATTATGTTACCACTTTCAGTTAAGAACAATAAGTAAATTATTAATTTAAAATATTGTTATAAGGAGGGGAACATTTATGCATAAAGATAAGGGATTAATTTTTGATATTCAAAGTTATTCTGTACATGATGGTCCAGGATGTAGAACTAGTTGCTTTTTTAGTGGTTGTTTTTTAAAATGCGAATGGTGTGCAAATCCAGAAAGTTGGACCAAAAAAGAAAAAATAATGTTTGCCGAAGGAAAGTGCAAGTATGACCAAGGATGTAAGAGATGTGAAAAAGCTTGTGAAAAAAAAGCAATATCTTTTAAAGATGATAATTCATTAAATATTGATTGGAGGGTATGTGAAAATTGTACTAGTTTTGAATGCGCTAAAGTATGTTATAATGAAGCATTAAGAATTTGTGGAAAGTATTACACCGTAGATTCTTTGTTAAAAATTTTAAATAGAGATAGGCAATTTTGGGGCTCAAATGGAGGTGTTACATTTAGCGGGGGGGAACCTTTTTATCAAAATGAGTTTTTAATAGACACGTTAAAAAAGTGCAAAGAAATGTATATTAATACTGCAATTGAAACTACAGCATTTGTAGATACAGATATATTTTTAGAAGGAATGAAATATGTAGATTTTGCGTTTATAGATGTTAAGCATATGGATAGCAAAAAACATAAAGAAAAAACAGGGGTATATAATGATTTAATTCTTAAAAATATAAAAGAACTAATAAATTCTAATTGGCAAGGTAGATTAGTTATTAGAATGCCAGTTATTCGTGATTTTAATGATACTGTAGAAAATGCAATAGCAACAGCTGATTTTATGAATGGTTTAGGAATTTATGAAATAAATTTACTACCATTTCATAGAATGGGAGATTCGAAATGGACTCAACTTGGAAAAAAATATAGCTATAGTAATGATGAACCAACTAGTGAAGATAAATTAGATGAGCTTCAAGACATATATTTAGATAGAAAAATAGCATGTTATGTTGGAAGTGAAACAAGTTTTTAAATAATCATACTAAAACAGGATTTAGTTTAAAAATTAAATTTTATTAGTATATTTTAACAATAGTACTTGTAGTATAATATTATTAAGTAAGCATACAATTAAAGGAGATTAATTGTAAACTCCTTTAATTGTATTTTTTTATTCTTTAGGAAATTATATTGTTGGACAATATGAGGATAACTTTTATAATACTGTATTTTAAAGATATAATCTGAATACTCCTAAAGAATAAAAAGAGCAGCATAGAATTTATGCGATTATTAAGTTAGAAATGTAAAATATCAATGGTTTCTTAGCTGCCTCAACAATTTTATTTTATTTTAAAGTATAATTGTTAAAAAAATGATAAAGATTAATGATATAGATATTTTTTTACAAAAGTGTATGAAAGTAAAAGTATAAATATAAAACAGTGGATTTTCCACACAAAATTATTATTTTATAATACATAGTTTAATAAGGTTATGATATAATTTACATAATTAGAGTTTTATTATAAAGTGTAAGATTTAATGAATATCTTTATAGATAAAAATTTATTTTATAATATGCAGTATGAAATTAAATAATAGTAAGGATGTAGGTTTTATGAAAAAGTTTATTATAACAACAGATACAACAGCAGATTTACCAAAAGAATATTTGGATAAAAATAACATAGGATTACTAACAATGTCATTTCAAATGGACGGCAAGGAATACGTAGGAGATGAAATTTTAGATATAAAAGATTTTTATGATAAAATGCGTTCAGGATCAATGCCAACAACAGCTCAAGTGAATCCAGAACAAGCAAAAATGCAATTTGAAAAATATTTAAAAGAAGGATATGATGTACTACATATTTCTTTTTCTTCAGGACTTAGTGGAAGTTATAATAGTACAAGAATTGCATCTATTGAATTAGAAGAATCATATCCTGATAGTAAAGTTATAGTTATAGATTCATTAAGTGTTTCATCAGGTGAAGGACTTTTAGTTTACAAAGCAGTAGAATTAAAGAAAAATGGCAAAAGCATAGAAGAAATATCTACTTGGCTTGAAGAAAACAAGCTTAATGTTTGTCAATACTTTACAGTAGATGATTTGAATCATTTATATAGAGGTGGACGTGTATCAAAGACTACTGCTATTCTTGGGACTGTAATAGGAGTAAAACCAATCATTCACGTAGACAATGAAGGAAAACTTATACCTATCGCTAAAACAAGAGGTCGTAAACAGTCATTATGCAAGCTTCTTGATAATATGGAAAAACTAATGGGCACATATAAATCAGAAAATAATATTATATTTGTAAGTCATGGTGATGCAGAGAAAGAAGCAGAAATTGTAGCAAATAAAATTACAGAAAGATTTGGAATAGAATCTATTATGATTAATACTATAGGACCTATTATTGGAACACATTCAGGCCCGGGAACAGTTGCAGTGTTCTTTATGGGAGAAAATAGATAGCTTATAAAATACAGTCTATGGTTTGTAGAATGTTAATATATGCATAAGTAAAGCTTATATGGATTAATTGAACTTAAGGATACTAAAAACAAGTATAGTTCCGTTAAAACACTATTTTGCTTATTACATATATCAAAATATAGTGAAAAATAAGATACAATTAAAGTAAGGGGATTTTACACTTTAATTGTATTTTTTATTCTTCAGGAAATTATAAAAATATTAAATCTGTGGACAACTTCTAAAATACTGTGCTTTAAAGGTATGAGGAGTACCCCTAAAGAATAAAAAAT
>NZ_JAMQHY010000007.1:0-16647 GCF_023845705.1 Clostridium sp. ZBS15 | reverse complement strand
AATTATTTTTGGAGGAATTTTATTATCATTAGAATTATATTGTTTAAAATTTATTCAATTGTTTGAAAGTATGGCGTTTGGAAGCTGTTATACTAATGCATGGGAATATATAAAGACAGTACCTATTTTATTAGCATTGATAATAACAATCACTATTATTGCCTATGGTGTTATATTAATTAATAAATCAAAAACTGAAATTTAAGAATAAAAATAATTAATAATACTGTAGCCTGTAAATCTTGACTATATAAGCTTTAAACTATAAACTAATATGGTGATTGTAGAATTATATTAATTTAAGTAGGTGAAAAGATGACAACAAATGAAAAGAAATTTTTACCCATAAATAAAAAAGATATGGAAGAGAGAGGCTGGAAGCAATTAGATTTTATAATTGTTACAGCTGATGCTTATATAGATCATCATAGCTTTGGAACTGCTATTATTTCAAGAGTATTAGAAAAAGCAGGATATAAAGTTGGCATAATAGCACAACCCAAATGGAAGGAAATTGACGACTTTAAGAAATTAGGGAAACCTAAATATGCATTTTTGGTTAATGGTGGTAATATGGATTCTATGGTTAATCATTACACTGTTAGTAAAAAGCTTAGAGATAAGGATTTTTATTCTCCAGGTGGTGAAATGGGATTAAGACCAGATAGAGCTACAATAGTTTATTGTAATAAAATAAGAGAAGCGTATAAAGGCGTTAACATAGTTATAGGTGGTATAGAAGCAAGTTTAAGACGTTTTGCTCATTATGATTATTGGAGTGATAAAGTAAGAAAATCAATGCTTATTGACAGTGGTGCAGACTTACTTGTTTATGGAATGAGTGAAAAGCAAATGGTCAAAGTTGCAGAAAAATTAAGCTTAGGAATACTAGCTAAAGACATTCATGATATCCAAGGAACATGTTATGTTGTCGAACAAATAAATAATTTAAATGATTATATAGAAATTCCATCATATAAAGAAGTTTGTAATGATAAACTTAAATATGCAGATGCAAGCAGAGTACAATATCTAGAGCAGGATCCTGTAAGAGGAAAAATAATTGTACAAAAGCATGCCAATAAGTATTTAGTTCAAAATATACCTGAAATGCCATTAAATAGGGAAGAACTAGATAGCGTCTATGATCTTCCTTATATGAAAAATTATCATCCAATTTATGAAGGAATGGGTGGTATTTCAGCAATTGAAGAAGTGAAATTTAGTACAGTAAGTTCTAGAGGATGTTTTGGAAATTGCAATTTCTGTGCAATAACATTTCATCAAGGAAGAATAGTTCAAAGTAGAAGTAAAGAATCAATATTAAATGAAGTTGAAGAAATAACTAAATTACCTGATTTTAAAGGATACATACATGATGTTGGGGGACCAACAGCTAATTTTAGAAATCCAGCTTGTAGTAAACAGCTAACCTTAGGTGCATGTAAAGCTAAAGAATGTTTATATCCAAGTCCTTGTAAAAATATGGAGGTAGATCATAGTGAATATTTAGATTTACTTAGAGCTATTAGAAAAGTTCCGAAAGTAAAGAAAGCTTTTGTAAGATCAGGCCTTAGATATGATTACATAATGGCAGACAAAGACGATACATTTTTTAAAGAATTGGTTGAATATCATGTTAGCGGCAAGTTAAAAGTTGCACCAGAGCATGTTTCAAAAGGTACTTTAAGATATATGGGAAAACCATCAGGAAAGACATATGATAAATTTACAGAAAAATTTTATTCAATAAATAAAAAATTAGGTAAAAAACAATTTATAGTACCATATTTAATGTCAAGTCATCCAGGAAGTACACTTAAAAATGCAATTGAGTTAGCAGAATATTTAAGAGATATAAATTATCAACCAGAGCAAGTTCAAGACTTTTATCCAACGCCAGGAACGTTATCTACAACTATGTATTATACTGGTTTAGATCCATTAACTATGAAGGAAGTTTATGTTCCTAAAACTAAACATGACAAAGCTATGCAAAGGGCGTTACTTCAATATAAAAATCCAAAGTATTATACATTAGTATATGAAGCTTTAGTTGAGGCTGGAAGAGAAGATCTTATAGGAAATGGTAGTAAATGTTTAATAAGAGATAAAAGACAAACTAAAAAATTCCAAGAAGATAAAACTCGTAATGGAAATAGAGTGGGAAACAAAAGTAAAAGTTATGGTGATAAATCAAGTAAATTAAAAAAAGAAAAGAATGAAAGACAATCTAAAAAACAGACTGTTAAGCTAGGTAAAAGAAGCACTACTAGAAATAAGAGAAAATAGATATAGACAAATATTAGATAGCTTATATTTTATAAAACTTACGAATATATTGTCGATGAATTAATATAATATATTCGTAAGTTAAATTTGTAATAATTGAAATATAATGGTATTATGTAATTATATAGGAAACCGCTTACATGTTTAAAACGTTAGTTATAAATATATTAATAATACTATTTTTATTAGATAATTTTTATACAAATGCTTTAATGAATCAAATAATGCAAATTAAAAATTTAATTAAAGGTGGTAAATCATGAAGAGTAACAAGAGTATAAAAGCAAATTTAATTAAAAAACTATCATTGGGATTTGTACTGGTATTTGGCATAGCATTTTTAGGGACATTCTTTGTAGTTCAAAAGACTTTATCTGAAGTAAAGCTCTCTTGTATGAAAAAGATGATAAATGATGCTACAACTATAGTACAAGACAAAATAACTGGAAAAATTAATGTGGTAAAAACTATTGCCTGTGATGGTATTGTATCTAATATGGATTTTACAATTGATGAAAAAAGAGAGCTGTTAAGTAATTATCAAATGAATTTAAACATACGTTCTATAGGAATAGCAGGATTAGATGGTAAACTAGAATCAACTGATAATTATAAAGAAGATATTTCAGAAGTAGAATATTTTAAAAAAGCTCTTAATAATGAAATATATATAAGTTCTCCAACGATTATAGATGGAACCAATGAACAAATAGTATTTGTTGCAACACCATTAAAAAATGGACAAGATATAGTTGGAGTTATGACATGTACGTTTGACAGTGCGTTTTTATCAAGAGACATAAATAATTTAAAGTATTTAAGAATGACAGGAATGTCTTATATATTAGATGGTACAGGCACTATAATAGCATCTGAAACAACAGAAGATGTTATTAATGGTAAAAATATGATGAGTGAAGAAAAAAACAATCCTACATTAAAAGAAATTGCTTTAATTCATGAAAAGATGGTTAATGGTGAAAGTAACGTAGAAAAATACATGGAAGATGAAAAAAAATATATAGCTTACGCAAGTATTCCAGGAACACCAGGATGGTCCATAGCTTTAGAGGTAAATGCTACTGATGTTGATAGAGAAGAGTCTATTATAATAAGCTTATTCATCGGAGTAACTTTAGTAGGAATTTTAGTACTTGTAATTATAATATATATAATTGGTCAAGCTCTTGGAAAGAGACTGAAAAGATTAAAAGATGATATAGAAGTTTTAGAAAATGGAGTATTTAATAAAGAATTAGATGAAAAAGAATTAGTAAAAAATGATGAAATTGGTGAAATTAATAGATCATTAAAGAAAACTAAAGAATCAATTAGGGGAATACTTAAAGGCGTGAAGAATGATTTAATAATATTAAATGAACAATCTGATGTATTAGAAAACACATCAATGCAAATATCCTCTGGATCAGAAAATATAACAATATCAATGCATGAATCAGCAAAAGCTAATACAAGTCAAACAAATGAAATCATGAAAATTAATAATGAAATGAGGAATTTTGGAGAAAACATTGATTATATGAACAGCAATATAGATAAAGTAGCTGAAATTTCTTCTAATATAGAATCAAAACTTGTAGAAAGCAATAACACTATAAATGACTTAAATAATTCTTTAACTAACTTTGATGGGAGTTTTAGTAAGTTTAATGATGATATAGTAGTTATGAATAAGAAAATAGCATCAATTAAAGGTATAACATCTACTATAAATGAAATAGCAGAACAAACTAATCTTTTAGCATTAAATGCAGCAATTAAAGCAGCTCGTGCAGGCGAAGTTGGAAAAGGATTTAGTGTAGTAGCGGATGAAATAAGAAAGCTTGCAGAACAAAGTAAGGAATCTGTAAATCAAATTGGAAATATAATTGTTAATGTTCTTGAAGAATGTAATAATATGATACAATCAAGTACTGATATAAATTCAGAAGTTGATAATCAAAAAATAAGTATTAATAATACTATAAATTCATTTAATAATATTACAGATTTACTAAATGAAATCACACCTAAAATACAAGAAGTATCTAATATTTCTAATAACAATAATAAGAAAAAAGATATAATTTTAGAAGTTATAGAATCTGTAACTGCAATTTCAGAGGAACTAGCTGCAAGTACAGAAGAAGTTGATGCAACTGCTCAAGAGTTTAATGTTTCAAGTAAAGATATCAGTACTGTTTCAGAAAAATTAGCTCAATTAATAGAAGAATTAAATGAAGAAGTAAACAAATTTATAATATAAGATAATAAGGATAGCTACCCAAAATGATTAAATAAATTATTTTAGGTGGCTATTTTAGTACCTTAAAGAAATATAAATTTAAATTAAATGATGGAATAAATGAAGTTTTAGATATAATTTTAAATGGTATATTAAGAAAATAAATTTGTATAACAATGAATTAAAACATTAATAGTTAATAATAATAAATACAATGATATTTATAAATAGTGTAAATAAAAATACTGTTGACTATAAGTAAAAATAGGTAAATTTGCATAAATTTATATGATATAATTATACTAAAAGGGGATGAAAACTATGAAAATTGAATTTTGTCTTGCAGAAAGTGGAGAAATTATATTTACTAAAGAGTCTAGAGATTTAAAGGATATAATAGAGGTTATTACTAGAGTAGGAACTGAAATCAATTTAACCTTTAGTAAGGATGATTTCATTCATGGATATGTTCAAAATATTTTGTATCAAGCTAATGCAGAAGAAAATGATGAAAGCATTAGGATATATATTTCAAATGATTGCAAAAATTTTAAAAATACAGCAAGAATATCTGCAGAGCATTTAAGCAGTGTAAAACTTAAAAGTTAATTAGAAATGTTAATTAACTATAAAAAGCATTAAATTAAGGAGTGTACAATTTTGTTTTGAACACTCCTTAATTTTAATTAAAAATAATATTTTAATATCGGTAGTTATTAAATAAATAAAAGAATAGAGATTAAGGTAAAATGTGTATTTGTAAAAGTGATAGTTTACTTTAAAATTTATATAAAATGCGCTAAAAGACTTAAATTTATAAGAGGTTTTTTTATGTAATTAATATAATATTTATGTTATTATATCTATATTAGTTAAAATAATATTAATACTTATAAGGAGAAATCGTATGAAAAAATTAATTTCATGGAATGTAAATGGATTAAGAGCTTGTGTAAAAAAGGGCTTTGTAGATATTTTAAAGGAAAGTAATGCAGATATATTTTGTATTCAAGAAAGCAAACTTCAAGAAGGTCAAATAGAATTAGACTTAGAAGGGTATTATGATTATTGGAATTACGCTGAAAAAAAGGGGTATTCAGGAACTGCTATTTTTTCTAAAGAAAAACCTTTAAATGTTTCATTAGGAATCGGTATAGAGGAACATGATAAAGAAGGAAGGGTTATAACATTAGAATTTGAAAAATTTTATTTAGTTAATGTGTATACTCCTAATTCACAACAAAAATTAGCTAGAATAGATTATAGAATGAGTTGGGAAAATGAGTTTAGAAATTACTTAAATGAATTAAATAAAGCTAAGCCTGTTATAGTGTGTGGAGATTTAAATGTTGCTCATAAAGAAATAGATTTAAAAAATCCTAAGAATAATAGAAATAATGCTGGATTTAGTGATGAGGAAAGAGAAAAGTTTGGTGAACTTTTAAAATCAGGTTTTATAGATACATATAGATACTTTTATCCAGATAAAGAAGGGGTATATTCTTGGTGGTCTTATAGATTTAATGCGAGAGCTAACAATGCAGGATGGAGAATAGATTATTTTTTAGTTTCTAAAGATTTTGAAGATATGTTGGTAGATGCTAAAATACATACACAAATTGAAGGCTCTGATCATTGTCCTGTTGAATTAATAATAAAATAAATAATATTAATATGTAAGGAGATTTTTAAATTATGAAGGAACTTTTTAAAATAAAAGATTTAATATTTTACAAGGAAGATTTTTTAGATGACATAAGTGAATTTGAAGATATATTACCTATAATAAGAGAGTTTAGTGATAATCTTAATTATGAAAAAATAAAGGTAGCTGGTTCAAATGAATGTTGTGAAAAAACTAAAGAAAATTATTTCATTGAAATACATGGATATATAAACAAAGATGATGACTTTATAACAAAAGAAGAATTAGACAAAATGCCAATAGCTATTGATAGAAGTGAATTAGATTTATTTGTTATTAGAATTTATAAATGTACTAAGTGTAATAAATGGCTTATAGATATATTGGAATAACAGTGTATTTATAATTTCATATATTACAAATGAAGAGGTGAATAAATAAATGAGTTTATTAAATTATAAAAACAAATTAAATTATAAGGTATTATTATTTTTATTAATATTTTCTTTAAATATTATATTAAGTTTTAATTCAAATTTAGTTGCTTATGCTGATGAAAATGAAAAAATAGCAATTAATAGTCTAGTAATAGAAGAAGATGATTATGAAAAATCTATGAAAGGTATAGTAGAGCCATATCTTGACAGTAAAAGAACAGAAGGATATTTTAAAGTAAATGATGATATAAAAATTTATTATCAAAAATATAAAGTGGAAAATTCTAAAGGTACTATTGTAATTAGTCATGGATTTACAGAAACATTAGAAAAATATAAAGAAATGATTTATTATTTTTTAAATAAAGGCTATTCTGTTTATGGAATTGAACATAGAGGTCATGGACGTTCTGGTTCATTAGGCGTAGTTGATGAAAGTCAAGTTAATATAGAAGATTTCAACTTATATATTTCAGATTTCAAAGCATTTATAGATAATATTGTTAAACCTAGTCTTGGTGATGAAAAATTATTTTTATTTGCACACTCTATGGGTGGTGCAATTGGAACTAAATTTTTAGAAGAAAACCCAGGATATTTTGACGCTGCTATTTTAAGTGCACCAATGCTTGAAATCAATACTGGAAGTGTTCCTAGCTTTATAGCAAAATCTATATCTTGGATATGTACAACCTTACCATTTGGTTATAAATATGCACCTACACAAAAACCATACAGTAATGAATATAGTTTAGAGGATTCTTGTACAAGCTCTGAACCAAGATATAAGTATTATTATGATATACAATCTAATAACAAGGAGTTTCAAAGAGGTGGATCTTCTTTTAATTGGTTAAAATCATCTTTAGATATAACAGAAGAAATCACTAAAAAAGAAAATGCTTCAAAAGTAAAAATACCAGTATTATTATTTCAAGCTGAGAAAGATACTTATGTGAAGCCAAAAGGACAAAATGAATTTTCACAATATGCACCTAATTGTAAACTTGTATTAATGGCTGGAGCTAAACATGAAATATATAGAGAAAAAGATGGAATACTAAAGGCATATTTAAATCAAATATTTAATTTTTATAATGAGAATTTATCAAATAATTAATGAAAATATATAGTCAATACACCTAATTAAAATATTAATTTTAATTAGGTGTATTTTTATTTAGACACCAGATTAGGATACTTTGTATGATAAATTAAGTAATAAAAGCATTATATGATATAATTTTAGTATGTAAATAGGAGTGTTCTAAAAGGAGAATTAAATATGAAGAAAACAATAGGGATATTAGCTCATGTAGATGCAGGGAAAACAACTTTTGCTGAGCAAATACTTTATCATACAAAAAGCATAAGAACATTAGGACGAGTTGATCATAAAAATTCATTTTTAGATAAACATGATATAGAAAAACAAAGAGGAATCACAGTATTTTCTGATCAAGCTTTATTTAAATATAATGATAATGAGTATTATATTATAGATACTCCAGGACATGTGGATTTTTCAACAGAAATGGAAAGGTCAATAGAAATAATGGACTATGCAATACTTATAATAAGTGGAGTAGATGGAATTCAAGCTCACACTGAAACTGTATGGGAGCTTTTAAGAAAATATGACATACCAACCTTCTTTTTTATAAATAAAATTGACAGAGAAATTGTAAATATAGAAAATGTATTAAACGATATTGAGACTAAATTAACCAATAATTTATGCTTAATTGATAAAGCTTTAAATGGAGATAAGATGGATACAAAATTAGTAGAATTTATTGCTGAAAGAGATGAAAATTTATTAGAAATATACTTAGATAGTGATTATGATAAAAAATTATGGTTAAACTCTATGAAAAAACAAATTAAGGAAGGAATGATTTTTCCTTGTTTAAGTGGCTCAGCATTGTTAGATATGAATATAGATAATTTCATAGAAAAGTTAGATTTATTAACTTACACAAATTATGATGAGAGTGATGAAAATTTCAAGGGTAAGGTATACAAAATACGTTATGATGAAAAAGGAAGTAAAGTAACTTATATAAAAGCCTTAAGTGGAAGTATAAAAGTAAAAGATAACGTACTTAATACAGAAAATGAAATAGAATTTAATGAAAAAATAAATCAAATAAGAATATATAATGGTGATAAATTTACATTAGAAGACACTGTATATGCTGGAGATGTATTTGGTGTTGTTGGATTAACTAAATTTAAAATAGGTCATGGTATTGGAGAAGCAAATTTAAAGACTAATTATAATATAGTACCTACATTAAAATCGCAAGTTATATTTAATGAATCTGTTAATACTAAGGAAATACTTTCATATTTTAAAATTTTAGAAGAAGAAGATCCAGGATTAAATGTATTATGGGATGAGGAATTACAAACCATAAACATACATATCATGGGAAAAATACAGTTAGAAGTTTTAAAGGAATTAGTTAAAGAAAGATTTAAACTTGATATTGAATTTGGAGACTGCCAAGTTTTATATAAAGAGACTATAGGAAATAAAGTAAATGGATATGGACATTTTGAACCATTAAGACATTATGCTGAAGTACATTTACAATTAGAATATGGAGAAAGAAACAGTGGAATAATATTTGAAAGTAAATGTCATGTTGATAATTTAAGTATAGGTTATCAAAGATTAATTGAATCTCATATTTTTGAAAAAGAACATAAAGGAATTTTAACCGGTTCTAAAATATGTGATGTAAAAATAACATTGATTAATGGAAGATCTCATTTAAAACATACTAGTGGTGGTGATTTTAGAGAAGCAACATATAGAGCAATCAGACAAGGCTTAGAGCAAGGAAATAATATTTTGTTGGAACCGTATTATAAATTAAAAATAACTGTGGAGAATGAGTATGTTGGAAGAGTGTTATCAGATATTCAAAGACTATCAGGAAGTTTTATTGAACAAGAAACTTTAGAAAATAAAACAATAATTTTTGGTAGGGGTCCTGTTGCAACTTTTATGAATTATAGTATGGAACTAATATCTTTTACTAAAGGAAAAGGTATTATTGCTTTAAGTTTTGATGGGTATGATGAATGTCATAATAGTGATGAGGTTATAGAAAAATTAAAATATAAAAAAGAAAATGATAGAGAATATACATCAAGTTCAGTGTTTTGTTCTAAAGGTCAGGGTTATATAGTAAAGTGGAATGAAGTAGAGAAGCATATGCACTGTTTGCGGTAAAATTGTAATGCTATGAATTTTTGTTAGATTATATGATAAATATTAGATTAATTTAAATAAAAGAAGTAATTTAATATTTAAAGTCACTTTTAAGTATAGGAAACTTTATAAATGTATTATATAATAAGTTTATAAATACATAATAAATTATTGGAGGAACCATTATGAGAACTATTTATAAGAATCCATCGGAATTAGCAACATGCTTAAAGGATTTTGTTGATACATACTTAGAGGGATTATTAACTTATGAGAAGATGGAAAGTAAAATATCTAAAATATTAGTAGCAAATAATGTATATAAGAATGGATTTGTATCTGTTAAATTATCAAATGTACTTGGAGAAGAAAGAATGGAAATTATTGATAAGATATATAAAGATATGCAAACAATTTAAGAAATTAATTTAAAGCGGTACTAAGTGATTTAGTATCGCTTATTTTATTATATAGCTATTCATATATTAACACATGTTTAAAACATAACCTATTATATAAATACTTGTAAAAATTTTCTGGAAGATTTATTTAGAATTAGATATTACAAATTACACAATATAAGAATTGTATAAAAAACATTTGTATATAAATTATATTGACATAATTAAAATTTCTATGTATGATATAAATCATACTAAACCTATAGGAATAATAAACAAAGGATGGGGAATATGATGAACAGTACATTTTTAACAGATTTTTTAATGGTAACAAATTTTAAAACTATATTATTTATAGGAATTTTAATAGGAACGTTTTATTTAATAAAAGTTCTTGAGAGAAAAAAAGTGAATTTTTCTAAAAGAATGATTTTAGCAACTATTTTAGGATTGCTACTTGGAGGTGTGATACAAGTAGCAGCAGGATTACCAGAAACAACAGATAATATAACATGGATAGGTGAAGTTACAAAGTGGTATGGATTGTTTGGCTATGGATTTATGGATTTACTAAAGATGCTAGTTATTCCTTTAGTATTTCTTTCAATAATAAGAGTGATTATTAATATGAAAGAAGGCGAAAAATTAGGAAAACTTACATTTAGGTCATTATTTATTTTACTCGGTACAACTACAATTGCTGCTATAGTTGGAATTGTTATAGGAAATTTATTTAAATTAGGTGTAGGTTTTGGACCTATTCAAAATAATTCAGAAATGAAAGAAATAAGTTCTGTAGTTGATACTTTTAGAGGATTGCTTCCATCAAATCCAGTTAAAGCTATGGCAGATGCAAATGTTGTTGGAGTTGTTATTTTTGCAGGATTTATAGGAGCTGCAATGAATAGACTTAAAAAGAAATATTCTGATATAATAAAACCAGCTAAAGATTTAGTAGAAGCAGCATACAAAATTACTACAAGTGTAGCTATGACGGTAATTAAATTTATGCCTTATGCAGTAATAGCATTACTTGCAAATACAATTGCAGCAAGGGGAATACCAGCACTTATGAGCGTATTAGATTTCATAATAGCTTTATATGTTAGTATAGCTATAGTGTTTGTAATACATTTAGTGATAATAGCTCTTAATGGTTTGAATCCTATTAAGTATTTAAAAAATACAATGGAACCTTTAATATTGGCTTTTACTTCACGATCTAGTTTAGGTACATTACCTGTAACAATAGATACATTAACAGAAAAGGTTGGAGTAGATGACGGAATAGCAAGCTTTGTTGGAAGTTTAGGATCTAATGCAGGAATGAATGGATGTGCAGCTATATATCCAGCACTAATGGCAGTTACAATTGCTAATATGTCAGGAACACCAATGAATTTTAGCTTTTATGGAATGTTACTAGTAATAATAGTAATAAGTTCGCTTGGAATTGCAGGACTTCCAGGTACTGCTACTATGGCAGTGTCTGTAGTAATATCAGGTATGGGAATGGGAAATTATTTCTCATTAGCAGGTGGTATTCTTGCAATAGATCCAATTCTTGATATGGGTCGTACAATGCTTAATGTAAATGGAACAATGGTAACAGCTGTTACTGTTGCAAATAGTTTTGATAAAATAGATAAAGAAAAAATTATTAATAGTAAGTAAAAAGAATCCCCTTAGAATATACTGTATATTTTGAGGGGATTCTAATATGTAAAAATAATTATCTATTTAATGCTAAATTTTATGAATAATTAATAAATACATTTATTAAAAATGAAAGTATTGTCTTCAATATTGAAATTTTTTATGCAATAATTTATAATGAAAATCTAATTAGTAAATAAAATGAATGATAATATATCAAATAAATTAGCAACTCCATAGTTAAAACTTAAGATATATTATTTCACTAGAAAGAGGTGTAAAAATGGCGAAAAGAAACAGTAGAAACAATGATTTATTAAAAGAAACAAAAAGTACAACAACTCCTAAAGTCTATTCTTTATTGGTTAGCTTAGTTAATGAAGATAAAGAAGATTTAGCAGAAGATGTTTTAAAAATAGATTATTTATTAACATATACTAATAATTGTATTAAAGATAAAGATTTTAAAGAGGCAAAATATACATTGGAAATAATAGATAGAAGAATGGAAAATCTTAAAAATCAGAATGTAGATATAGAGCATTTAAATAATCTTTATGATAAATTAAATTCTCAAATAAAGAAATAGAAATATTTTACTTAAAAACAGAGCTAAAACAAGAAGCAAAGATTGTATAAATTTCTTTGCTTTTTGTTTTTTTAAATACATTAGATAAGTAGATTGTAAATTGAATCAATGATACGAATATAAGTTAAAATATTAACATAGTTAAAAGGAAAAAAATAAAAAATTTTAAAAATCATTGTACAAATTTTCAGAATTTTGTTATAATTAATTAAACATAGAAGAAAGTACCATAAGAAGTATATTTATAAGAGAAAAATATGTATAAATCAAGTGATTTAAAAATATTTTTCAATTTTATAAAAAATTACTTGAAATTTATGTTTAATATGGTAAAATCAAATTAATTAGGAATGTTATTAAATTAACAAGCTGTATATTCTCCAAAAATAAAATGGAGGTATTAAGGAGATGAAAAGTTTTAAGGTTCCAGCGCAAATATTGTATGAAGATAATGCTGTGCAACATTTAAGAGATCTTAAGTCAAAAGGAATATTTATAGTTACTGATAAAGTTATGTCCAAGCTTGGTGTAATCGATCCAGTAACAAGTATATTAAAAGAAAATGGAATAAATTATGAAGTATTTACAGAGGTAGAACCTGAACCAACAATGGAAGTAGTTACCCATGGATTTAAAAAATTTTTAGATTATGGTGCAGATACTATAATTGCTATAGGTGGAGGATCTGTAATTGATGCTTCAAAAGCTATGATTTATTTTTTAGATGTACTAAAGCAAAAATTGCCTTCTTCAAATCAAGAAAAACCATATTTTATAGCGATTCCTACTACAAGTGGAACTGGATCAGAAGTAACATCGTATGCAGTTATAACTGATGCATCAACACATACTAAAATACCACTAAAAAGTGATATTATGTACGCAGATGTTGCATTGTTAGATTGGAATTTTACAAAAAGTGTTCCACCTACAGTAACTGCTGATACAGCATTAGATGTATTAACTCATGCTCTTGAAGCATATGTATCAATAGGGGCATCAGAGTATACTGATGCATTAGCAAAAGAAGCAATTTCCACAATATTTGATTATGCAGAAAAAGCATTTAAAAATGGAATAGATCAAGAAGCAAGAATGAAAATTCATAATGCATCTTGTATGGCTGGAATAGCATTTGAAAATGCTGGACTTGGAATAAATCACAGTCTAGCTCATGCATTAGGTGCAACTTTTGGAATAACCCATGGTAGATCTAACGCAGTTCTTTTACCGTATGTTGTAGAATACAATTCATCATTATTTGATGAAAATGATTGCTATGATTTTAAGGCTGCTAAGAGATATACAGAGATAGCTAGGTTATTAGGATTACCACATACTGATTTTAAAGAAGGTGTAGTAATGTTTGGGAAAGCTTTAAAAGCTTTATTGCAATCTGTAAATATACCAATAAGAATAAAAGATTTTGGAATTGATGAAAGTTCATTTAAAGAAGCTTTGGATTCAATGTGTGGTAGAGCGATGCAGGATATTTGTACTGGCGGAAATCCAAGAACTGTTGATGAAAAAGGTTTAAGAGATGTTTTAATTAAAGCTTATAATGGAAATTAAAAAGGCATAATTTTTTTTGAAAATACTTGTTAAATAATTAACAGCAAAAAAAGTAATTACAATGCCATGTTAATTATCACAGAGTATTAATTAATAAAATCTGTATGATATAGTTGATTATTGTTATAAAAAGTATAAATAAATATACGATTATAACAAAATAGGTATTTTTCAAAAAAAATTATATAGAAAATTTTAAAAGTATTTGTAATTTTTTTAACAAAGTTTTGAATGTTTAATGTAAATATTAAATTATACAAATAAAGAGAATTTGATTAGCTGTTAATTTACAGTAATTCCTAGTTTAATAAAATATATATAACTTAAAATATTAAATTCATAGGAGGAGATTGATTGTGCAGGAGCAATTAATGAGAAATATTATATCTGAAGTTTTGAAAAATGTAGAAAATACAATTGATACGAATGAAAATAAAGAAGAATTAAAAAATATACAAAATTTTCAGAATAATAAGATTAGTTTTGAAAATGATATTCCTGAGTTTGTTGGAAGTGCAATTGGAGATACAGTAGGTCTTGTTATAGCAAATGTAAATGAGTTACTAATTAATAAGATGAATGTTTCTAAAAAATATAGATCTATTGGAATAATAGGAGCACGTACTGGTGCAAGTGCACAGATAATTTCTGCTGATGAGGCTGTAAAAGGAACTAATTCAGAAATTATAAAAGTTGAACTTGCAAGAGATACAAAAGGTAATGCAGGTCATGGAGTATTAATAGTTTTTGGAGCAGCTGATGTGTCAGATGTAAGACAAGCTGTAGAAATTACTCTAAATGATTTAAATAGAACATTTGGTAATCTATACATTAATGAATGTGGACATCTAGAAATTCAATATACTCCAAGAGCTAGTTACGCTTGCAATAAGGCTTTTGATGCACCTATAGGAACAGCATTTGGAGTTATAGTAGGAGCTCCAGCAGCAATAGGACTTCTAATGGCAGATAGTGCTTTAAAAGCATCAAATGTTGATATAATAGATCACTGGTCACCAGCTTATAAAACTAGCTATAGCAATGAATGTGTAACAACAATTTATGGTGATTCAGAAGCTGTTAAACAAGCTTTAATTACAGCAAGAGAATTAGGTACAAATATTTTATCTAAAATAGGAAGTACACCTATTTCACAAAGTACTCCTTACATTTAATTTTAGAATTTATTATTTTAAATTTGTATATAGTTTATTTTTAAATAAAAATTATTTAAGGGGGGTGGTTAAACTGGAGAGCTTTGCTTTAGGACTTATTGAAACAATTGGTCTTGTAGCTGGAATAGAAGCAGCTGATACTGCTGTGAAATCATCTAATGTAGAGGTCATAGGATATGAAAATTCAAAAGGTGGAACAGTTGTAGTTAAAATAAAGGGTGATGTTGGTGCTGTAAAAGCTGCAATTCAATCTGCATCTGCTTCAGCGGCTTTAGTTAATAAAGTAGTGTCTACATCTATTATACCTAGACCTAACTCTGAATTAAAAAATATTATATTTGCTAAGAACAAAGCTACTACATCCTTAGAAAGTAAAAAAAAAGTTAATAAAGTAGAAAATGAACATAAATCTAATGAGGAAATAAAAAGATTAAGTAATAAAAAAGATATTAAGACAGTTGAAGAAAAAAATATAATATGCAATTTATGTATGGACCCAATGTGTTCAAGAAAAAAAGGAGAACCTAGAATTTCTTGTATACATTTTAATGAAATAAAGAAATAAGAGGAGGATATTATTATGCATGATGCATTAGGAATGGTAGAAACAAAGGGATTAATAGGGGCTATAGAGGCAGCAGATGCTATGGTTAAAAGTGCTAACGTAATATTAGTAGGATATGAAAAAATAGGATCAGGACTAGTAACTGTAATGGTAAGGGGAGATGTGGGAGCTGTTAAAGCAGCAACAGATGCAGGAGCAGCAGCAGCACAAAAAGTAGGAGAAGTAGTATCAATACACGTAATTCCAAGACCACATATGGATACTGAAAAATTAATACCAAAAGTTGAAAATTAATAAATAAGATTAAGTTAAATAATATTATTAAGGAATTTGTTTTAAAAAATATATTCTGAATATTTGGAATATTGTTAATGATTGATTTTGATAGTGTAAAGTACGCTATGAAAAAATAACACAAAAAATAAAATAACTAGATAATGAATATAAGTTAAAATTAGTAAAAATACACTTAAATTTGAGTATTAGAAAAAGACCTCCGGCGCCGCAGGCAATGGAAAATATTTTAAATTTTATTTTTTAGATTTGTTTTCTTGCATATGCATAATGGTTTGTTGACCAAGGCTAATAAGAATCTGCCATTTAGCAGGCATATTATCAGCATTATTTAATTGACTAAGCTCATTTAATGGACGCCAGTAGTTGTATGGATGAGGACGTAAAAAGTTGTAGTAAGCAACCCAAAGAGAAAAACCATAAATAGCACCTTCATCACTTCCGTACCCACAAGTAACGCGGTAAGAAGCCTTGAAAGTCCTATTTAAGCGTTCTACAACTTGTTTAACCCAACGATATTCTTCAGATACTGGATCATCATTAGTAAGTCCTA